>NZ_JBEXDT010000023.1:0-86466 GCF_040605905.1 Nonomuraea sp. NPDC005501
TGCAGGAGCTGCCGGACGAGACGGCGCCCAGCCAGATGTTGTCGCCCATGCCGATCTCGTCGCCGTAGTAGAGCACCGGCGAGCCGGGCAGCGACAGGAGCAGCGCGGTGAACAGCTCGATCTGGTTGCGGTCGTTCTCCAGCAGCGGCGCCAGGCGCCGGCGGATGCCGACGTTGGCGCGCATGCGCGGGTCCTTGGCGTACTCGGCGTACATGTAGTCGCGTTCCTCGTCCGTGACCATCTCGAGCGTCAGCTCGTCGTGGTTGCGGAGGAAGATGCCCCACTGGCAGTTCTCGGGGATCTTGGGGGTCTGGGCCAGGATCTCGGAGATGGGGTAGCGCGACTCCCGGCGCACGGCCATGAAGATGCGCGGCATCAGCGGGAAGTGGAACGCCATGTGGCACTCGTCGCCGCCGCCGACCGGGTCGCCGAAGTAGTCCACGACGTCCGAGGGCCACTGGTTGGCCTCGGCCAGCAGGACGCTGTCGGGGTAGAGGCGGTCCACCTCGGCCCGGACGCGCTTGAGGTACTCGTGGGTCCGGGGGAGGTTCTCGCAGTTGGTGCCCTCCTCCTCGAACAGGTAGGGGACCGCGTCCAGCCGGAACCCATCGATGCCGAGGTCGAGCCAGAAGCGCAGGACCTCCAGCATCGCGTCCTGCACGGCCGGGTTCTCGTAGTTCAGGTCGGGCTGGTGGTGGAAGAACCGGTGCCAGTAGTACTGCCCGCGCACCGGGTCGTAGGTCCAGTTGGAGGTCTCGGTGTCGATGAAGATGATCCGCGCGTCGGAGTAGCCGGAGTCGTCGTCGGCCCAGACGTAGAAGTCGCCGAACGGACCCTCCGGGTCGTGCCGGGACGCCTGGAACCACGGGTGGGCGTCGCTGGTGTGGTTCATGACCAGGTCGGCGATGACGCGCATGCCGCGCTTGTGGGCCTCGTCGACCAGCTTCACGAAGTCCCCCAGATCGCCGAACTCCGGGAGGATCTTCATGAAGTCGGCGATGTCATACCCGCCGTCACGCAGCGGCGACTCGTACAGCGGCAGCAGCCACAGGCAGTCGACGCCGAGCCACTGGAGATAGTCGAGCTTGCTGATCAGGCCCTTGATGTCGCCCGTGCCGTCCCCGTTGGAGTCGGAGAAGCCTCGGATCAGGACCTCGTAGAAGACCGCGCGCTTGTACCAGTACGGGTCGCGAGGCTTTTCCTCGTCGTAGGGGTTGGGTATGGGTGCGGAGCTCATGAGGCCTCCCTTGGAGGGCTCATGAGGGAGGCGCTGACACACACGTTGAAGACTCCCCGCTGAATTCTGGTCTACCGTGGCGCGGCTCGAACGGTGAAGATGTGGGCAGGACGGATATGGGGATCGAGGCGGACATAATTCCTCTGTCGCCAACGATACGACTCGCCGGACAGTTCGTCGTCCACCACGAACTCCGCGTTCCAGTCGAGGCCGAGCGCGGGCATGTCGAGCTCGACCGTCGCCTCGTGGGTGTGGTGCGGATCGAGGTTGACGACGGCCAGGACGACGTCGCCCAGCCCGTGCCTTCGTGTGGCGGGGTCGTAGGCGCCCGGGAGCCGCTTGGAGAAGCAGACGGTGTCCGGCTGGTCGACCCGATGGAACCGTAGGTTACGCAATTCCTGCAGTGCCGGATGGGCTCTTCGGAACAAATTAAGATGCGTGATGAACGGGGCGAGAGTACGACCTTCGCGCTCCGCCGCATCCCAATCGCGAGGTCTGTACTGATATTTCTCGCTATTGAGATATTCTTCGCTTCCAGGGCGAACTGGACTATTTTCTCCGAGCTCGTACCCGGAATACACGCCCCAGGTCGGCGAGGTCAGCGCGGCCAGCACGGCCCGGATCTTGAAGGCGGGAAGCCCTCCGTGCTGGAGGTACTCGTGCAGGATGTCCGGCGTGTTGACGAACAGGTTCGGCCGCAGGAAGTACGACGTGTCCTGGGCCAGCTCCGAGAGGTAGGACTCCACGTCCGGCTTGGAGTTCTTCCACGTGAAGTACGTGTACGACTGGTGGAAGCCCACCTTGGCCAGCGTCTGGAGCATCGCCGGCCGGGTGAACGCCTCGGCCAGGAACAGCACGTCCGGGTCGGTCTGGTGGATGTCGGCCAGCAGCCGCTCCCAGAAGCCCACCGGCTTGGTGTGCGGGTTGTCCACCCGGAAGATCCGCACGCCGTGGTTCATCCAGTGCCGGACCACCCGGTTGACCTCGGCGAAGATGCCCTCGGGGTCCTTGTCGAAGTTGATCGGGTAGATGTCCTGATACTTCTTCGGCGGGTTCTCGGCGTACGCGATCGTGCCGTCGGCGCGGATCGTGAACCACTCCGGATGCTCCTTGACCCACGGGTGGTCGGGGGAGCACTGGAGCGCCAGGTCGAGCGCGACCTCCATGCCGAGCTCGCGGGTGCGGGCGACGAACGCGTCGAAGTCCTCCAGCGTGCCGAGGTCCGGGTGGACCGCGTCGTGCCCGCCCTCCTCCGAGCCGATCGCCCACGGCGAGCCAGGCTCGTCGGGCTCCGGGCTGAGCGAGTTGTTGCGCCCCTTGCGGAACGTCCGGCCGATCGGGTGGATCGGCGGCAGGTAGACGACGTCGAAGCCCATCTTGGCGACGGCCGGCAGCCGCTTGGCCGCCGTCAGGAAGTTCCCGGACTGGGTGACGCCGGACTCGTCGGCGACCGCGCCCTCCGACCGCGGGAAGAACTCGTACCACGAGCCGTACAGAGCCCTGCGCCGATCGACCCTGATCTTCCTCGGCCGTGACCGGGTGACCATCTCGCGCAGCGGGTGCGCCTCCAGCAGCGCCGCCGTCTCGGGGAGCTGGGCGATCGCCAACCGGGCCCGCGGGTCCAGCTCGTCGTCGCGCAGCGTGGACGCGACGGCGAGCAGCGCCGCCCGGTGCCCGCACGCGCTCGCGCCCGTCCCCTGCTCCCGGGACGCCTCCTTGAGTGATCCCTGCCTGGCCGCCGCGCGCGCGGCGGCTCTGGCCGGGTCGGCCGGGATGTGCCCGTTCCTGGCCTGCGGCGCCGTGCGCCCGCCGGCAACCGGACAGTCGGCCTGTCGCACGCCGCGGGCGGCCCGCTCGAACAGCCGGGCGCCCTCCTCGCACATCAGATCGGCGTCCAGGCCGCGCGGAATCTTGATGTCCGCGTCGTGCAGCCACGTCGCGATGGGGTCGCTCCACGCCTCCAGGCGGAAGAGCCACTCGCCCTCGGTGGGCAGACTCACCTCGACCCCCCACCGGTCGGTGCCGGGGGCCAGCTCGTGCATCGGTCTCAGGCGGTCACGCTGCCCGTCGGGCGCGGTGAACACCACGCCCGCGGCCACGGCATCGTGACCTTCTCGGAACACGGTCGCCGAGACCTGGAAGGTCTCGCCGGCGACCGCCTTGGCGGGCCACTGCCCGCAGTCGACGACGGGGTGGATGTCCGTGATGGGAATTCTTCCGATCATCGCGCATTTCGAGGTTGCGACGGCACACTCGGTACCGCCGGAGGCTTCCGTGGCAAGAACGATCCTTGCATGTAAATTGTGGGCAGCAGCGGATAGACCTCCCGTGTCCCCGGGAGAACTGACAATGGTGGAAGTTGCCCCAATCGTCGCGCTTCATGCTTCTTCCCGGAAGGGGTTTGAACGTCCTTGCTGAGGGTGAGGGACTGAGAGGTCCCTCCTAGCCCATAGGGTGCACAAACGTGAGAGCTATCCGCCGGTTTACCGTACGCACAGTCCTGCCCCGGGAGCTGGCCGCACTCGGCGAGCTGGTCCACAACCTCCGATGGTCGTGGCACCCCGAGACCACAGACCTGTTCGCCGAGGTCGACCCGTGCCTGTGGGAACAGGTGGGCCACGACCCGGTGGCCCTCCTCGGCGCCGTGGACCCCTCCAGGCTTTCCGAGCTGGCGGCCGACCGCCGCTTCCTGCGCCGCCTGGCCGACGCCGCCGACGACCTGCGCGAGTACATGACCGCCCCGCGGTGGTACCAGACGCTGCCCGACGCCGCGCGTGCCATCGCCTACTTCTCCCCCGAGTACGGCATCGCCGCCGCGCTCCCGCAGTACTCAGGCGGGCTCGGGATCCTGGCCGGAGACCACCTCAAGGCCGCCAGCGACCTCGGCGTCCCCATCCTGGCCGTGGGCCTGCTCTATCGCCACGGCTACTTCACCCAGTCGCTGTCGCCCGAGGGCTGGCAGCTTGAGCACTACCCGTCGCTCGACGCGGGCGGCCTGCCGCTGACCCTCCTGAAGGAGGAGGACGGCACCCCCGTCAAGATCCGCGTCGGCCTGCCCGAGGGCCGGGCGCTGCACGCCCAGCTCTGGGTGGCCCAGGTCGGCCGGGTGCCGCTGCTGCTGCTCGACTCCGACGTGGCCGACAACGACAACGCGGCCCGCGACGTCACCGACCGCCTCTACGGCGGCGGCACCGACCACCGGCTCATGCAGGAGCTGCTGCTCGGCGTGGGCGGCGTGCGCGCCATCCGCGCCTACTGCCGCATCACCGGCCACCCGGAGCCCGAGGTGTTCCACACCAACGAGGGCCACGCCGGGTTCCTCGGCCTGGAGCGCATCCGCGAGCTCACCGAGGCGCGGCTGTCGTTCGACGAGGCGCTGGAGGCCGTGCGGGCCGGCACGGTGTTCACCACGCACACGCCCGTCCCCGCGGGCATCGACCGGTTCCCCGTCGAGATGATCGAGCGGCACTTCGGCGGCGACAACGCCTGGCCGACCGTGCCCGTGGAGCGCATCCTCGCCCTGGGCGCCGAGGCCGACCCCGGCCGGTTCAACATGGCGGTCATGGGCATGCGGCTGGCCCAGCGCGTCAACGGCGTGTCGGTGCTGCACGGCGAGGTCAGCCGGGAGATGTTCAAGAGCCTCTGGCCGGGCTTCGACGTGGCCGAGGTGCCGATCGGCTCGATCACCAACGGCGTCCACGCCCCCACCTGGGTCGGCCGTGAGCTGATGGAGCTGGCCGGGCGCGAGCTGCCCTCGCTGATCGAGCGGGCGCGCGGCTGGGAGGGTGTGCAGAAGATCGCCGATGGCGACCTCTGGGACATCCGCGGCATCCTGCGGCGCCGCCTGGTCGAGGGGGCGCGGGTCCGGCTGCGCCGTTCCTGGCGCGACCGCGGCGCCTCCGACGCCGAGCTCGGCTGGATCGACGACGCGCTCGACCCGGACGTGCTGACGATCGGCTTCGCCCGGCGGGTGCCGTCGTACAAGCGGCTCACGCTCATGCTGCGCGACCCCGAACGGCTGAAGAGCCTGCTGCTCGACCCGGACAAGCCGGTGCAGATCGTGATCGCCGGCAAGGCCCATCCGGCCGACGAGGGCGGCAAGAAGCTGATCCAGCAGATCGTCAAGTTCGCCGACCAGCCCGAGGTGCGGCACCGGATCGTGTTCCTGCCCGACTACGACATGGCGCTCGGCCAGCTCATGACGCAGGGCTGCGACGTGTGGCTGAACAACCCGCTGCGCCCGCTGGAGGCGTCCGGCACGTCCGGCATGAAGTCGGCGCTGAACGGCGGGCTCAACCTGTCCATCCGCGACGGCTGGTGGGACGAGTGGTACGACGGCACCAACGGCTGGGCGATCCCCACGGCCGACGGCGTCGCCGACACCGACCGGCGTGACGAGCTGGAGGCCGCCGCCCTCTACGACCTGATCGAGCACGAGGTGTCCGACCGGTTCTACGACCGGGCCGCGGACGGGCTGCCGCGCCGCTGGCTGGAGATGGTCAAGCACACGCTGACCTCGCTCGGGCCCAAGGTGCTCGCGGGGCGGATGCTGCGCGACTACGTCGTCGGCCTCTACACGCCGGCGGCCAAGGCGGGCCGCGCGCTGTCGGCCGACTCCTCCGCCGGGGCCCGCGCCTTCGCCGCCTGGCGGCTGCGCGTGGCCAAGGCGTGGCCGGGGGTCCGGGTCGAGCACGTGGAGGGCTCGGGCATCGGCGACACCCCGGAGGTGGGGGCCGCGCTGGAGCTGCGGGCCACGATCGCGCTCGGCGACCTGACCCCGGACGACGTGCTCGTCCAGGCCGCCTACGGAAAGGTCGGGCCGCACGACGAGCTGATCCGCCCCAGCTACCTGGCGCTCACGCCCGTCGACACGGACGACGACGGCCGCGCCCACTACACGGGCGTGGTGCCGCTGGACCGCACGGGGCCGTTCGGCTACACGGTCCGGGTGGTGCCCCATCACGAGCTGGCGGCCTCGCCGGCCGAGCTGGGGCTGGTCACCGTGCCGGAGGAGCCGGTCGGGATGACCAACGGCACCCTCCGGTGACGACAGGGTCTCCGCCCGGCCGGGGCGGAGGGCCTTGACGGCGCTGGATAATCGGGATGTGGACGACAGCGGGAACGGCGTGCGAGCCGACACTCTGGTGGCCACGGTCCGCGGCGTGCTTCCCTCGTTGACGCCCGCCGCGCAGACCGTCGCACGCCTCATCCTGGAGGATCCCGCGACGGTGGCGCGGAGCACCATCACCGAGCTGTCCGCCGCCTCCGGCACCAGCGAGGCCACGATCGTGCGCACGGCCAGGCTGCTGGGCTTCGCGGGCTATCCGCAGCTCCGCCTGGCCCTGGCCGCCGCGGCCGCCCAGCCCGACCGGCTGGTGCCCGGCGACCTCGCGCCCGACGATCCGCTGTCGGAGGTCATCGTCAAGGTGGCCAGGGCCGAGTCCGAGGCGATCAACGACACGGTCGCCCAGCTCACCTCGGAGCGGCTCGGCCTGGTCATCGACGCCATCGTGGGGGCGCGCAGGGTCGACGCCTACGGCGTGGGCGCCTCGGGCCTGGTCGCGGCGGACGTCGCGCAGAAGCTGCTGCGCATCGGCCTGTCCAGCCACGCCTTCCAGGACGCCCACCTGGCGCTGACCAGCGCCGTCCTGCTCAAGCCCGGCGACGTGGCCATCGGCATCAGCACGTCGGGCGAGACGCCCGACGTGCTGGAGCCGCTGGGCCGGGCGAAGGAGGCCGGCGCCACCACCGTGGCGATCACCAACAACCCCCGCTCGACCATCGCGGAGCTGGCCGAGCACGTGCTCATCTCGGCCGGGCGCGAGACGGAGTTCCGTCCCGGCGCGCTGGCCAGCCGCATCAGCCAGCTCCTCGTCATCGACTGCGTGTTCGTCGGCGTCGCCCAGCGCACGTTCGACTCCTCACAGGAGGCGTGGAACAGCACCAGGCGCGCCGTTCAGGAGTTCACCCGGAGAACGTCACACGCACGTCGTCAGCCTTGACGAACATGACGCGGTGCCCGAACTGGATCTCCAGGTACTTCGTCTTGCCCTTGACCACGGTGTGCGGCTCCGGCTCGAAGGTGACCGCCCGGTAGTACTCGGTCGCCGCCGGGCCGGCCAGCGTGTACTTCTCGCCGGCCGAGAAGGTGTACTGCAGCGGGGTGACCGCCTGGTACGGGATGTCCGCCGGGTACGCCTCCTTCTCCGGATAGGCCCTGCCGTACACCGGGACCGTGGCGAGGCCCGGCTTGGGCGTCACCACGAGGCCCATGGAGGGCACGGCGGTCGGCGCCGAGGCGGGGTTGTGGAACCACGCCTTCTGGCCGAGGTACCAGATCGCCGTCCAGTCGCCCTGCCGGTCGGCCACGGCGAAGCGCTGGCCGGTGGTGGCGCGGGCGCTGTGGTCGTACACGCTGTAGAGCGACTCGCCGGTGGGGTGCTTGCCGATGTCCTTCACCAGCGGCGCGTCGGCGCGCGGCTCGGTGCGCAGCCAGACCGTGGAGGCGGGCAGCGGCGGGCAGGCGTTCTCCGGGTTCTTGCGGTCGCAGCCGTAGAAGTACGGCTTGTTCGTCGCGAAGTCCGGCTTGATCATGATGGAGCCGGCCCTGGGGCCGCCGAACTGGTGCAGCGGGGCGCCGATCAGCTGGAAGTAGTGCGTCCAGTCCCAGAACGGGCCCGGGTCCTCGTGCATGCCCTTCACCGTGGTCGGCAGCGTGCCGGGCACGTTGTCGTGGCCGAGGATGTGCGCGCGGTCGAGCGGCACGCCGTGGCGCAGCGCGAGGTAGCGCACCAGCTTGGCCGACGACCGGTACATCGCCTCGGTGTACCAGGTGCTGCCCTCGGCCAGGAAGCCCTCGTGCTCGATGCCGATGGACTTGGCGTTGATGTACCAGTTGCCGGCCTGCCAGCCGACGTCCTTGGTCTTGATCTGCTGGGCGATGTGGCCGTCACTGGAACGGACGGAGTAGTGCCAGCTGCCGGGCCAGGTCGGGTCCTGGTTCAGCTTGACCGAGGGGCCCCAGTAGCCCTCCATGTCGTGGATGACGATGTAGTCGATCTTCTGGCTGGCGGGGCGGTCGGCCAGGTCGTAGTGGCCGTAGTCGTCGCCGGGGAGCTGGGCGTAGGCGGCCGGGATCCACTCGCAGGAGATCGTGGGCGGGCACTCGACGCCGTCGCGGCGCGGCGGGCGCAGGCCGAGCTTCTCCAGCCACTTCTCGACGGCCTCCAGGCCGGGGATCGGCCTGAGGGTGACACGGTCGCCGTCGTCGGTGACCCGGTCGGCGCCCTCCTTGATGGTCGCGTACACCTCGTCGGCGAAGACCTTGGCGGCCTGCGACTCCTCGGCGCCGGAGTACTTCGCGACCGCGCCGTACCACTCGGCCGGGTCGCCGCTCAGCGGCGCGCCGATCGACTTCTGGTAGTCGGCGAGCAGGGCGGCGCCGCCCCTGATGTTGGCGGCGTCGTCGGCGCGCAGCTTCTCGCGGCTCTCGCCGGTGAGCTCGGCGGCCTTCTCGATGGTGCGCAGCGAGGCGGGGATCTCGGCGGGGGCGGGGGTCGCGGTGGGCGCCGCCAGTGGCCGGGCCTCGTCGCCGCGGGGGTCCTCCGCGCCGTCCGCGTGGTGGTTGGAGCCGGCGAAGGAGGCGGCGTCGGTCAGGTGCATCGGGCCGAACCCGGCGTTGTTGCTGGGCTGGCCGGCGTGGGCGTCCCAGCGCGACTCCAGGTAGGAGACGCCGAGCAGGACGCTCTCGGGGACCTTGAACTCCTCGGCGGCGGCGGTGAACGCCTGCTGCCGGTCGTCGGGTTCGGCGGCGTGGGCCGCCGTGGGGATGACCGTTAAGGGAAGGCTCGCTAAGGGAAGGAAGGCGACAGCGGCGATCGCCAGCGCTCTGCGCATGGGCGCTCCTAGACTGCTGGGGGCGTGGTGCAGGCACAGCGTCTCAATATTTTCTTTCTTCGGCGAGAGCTTTGCGAAGGTTTTTTTCAGCAGTTCACGGCGGCCGATCTTCCGCAGGGCGCTCTTGTAGGGTCGGGGCATGGCTGAGTTCGTACGCGTAGAGGTCGCCGGGCAGACCGCCACCATCAGGCTCGACCGCCCCAAGATGAACGCACTCAACGGCCAGGTGCAGAGGGAGATCGCCGAGGCGGCCCGCGCCGTCGACGCCGACCCCGACGTCCACGCGGTCGTGCTCTACGGCGGCGAGCGCGTCTTCGCCGCCGGCGCCGACATCAAGGAGATGGCCGGCATGTCCTACGCCGACATGGCCCTGCACTCCCGGACGCTGCAGGACTGCTTCACCGCCGTCGCGCGCGTCGGCAAGCCCGTCATCGCCGCGATCACCGGCTACGCTCTCGGCGGCGGGTGCGAGCTGGCGCTGTGCGCGGACTTCCGCGTCGCGGGCGAGTCGGCCAAGCTCGGCCAGCCGGAGATCCAGCTCGGCATCATCCCCGGCGCGGGCGGCACGCAGCGGCTGCCGCGCCTGGTCGGGCCGGCGCGGGCCAAGGACCTCATCTTCAGCGGCCGGCACGTCCCGGCCGCCGAGGCCCTCGCGATGGGGCTGGTGGACCGGGTGGTGCCGGACGCGGACGTCCACACGGCGGCGCTGGAGTGGGCGGCCACGTTCGCCGGCGGCCCGACGGTGGCGCTGCGGGCCGCCAAGCAGGCGATCGACCAGGGCCTGGAGACCGACCTGGACACCGGGCTGGAGATCGAGCGCCTCCAGTTCTCCGGCCTGTTCGCCACCGACGACGCGCATGCCGGGATGACGGCCTTCGCCGAGAAGACGCGCCCCAAGTTCTCCGGGCGCTGACTTCCTTCCGTCACGGCACGGCCCGGCAGCCCCCAGCCGCCGCACGCGGCTGAGGGCCTCCAGGGACACGGCCGCTGAGCCCGCACGGGGCCGGGCGTCGTTACGGCCGCCAGGTCACCGGGGCCGTGGTCACCCGTCGACCACGACCGTGGTGAGGGCCCGTGGGGCCAGGGTCACCGTGCGGTTCCTGACCGGGGACGGGGTCAGGTCGTTGGTCTCGTCCGTGAGGTATGCCGTCGCCCGGCCGCGTACGTCGCTCCACGTGACCGGGGCGGTCCCCGTGTTGAGGACCTCCACCACCCGGGAGCCGTCCGCGTTGCGGAACGCCGAAACTTTCAGCGCGGGGTCGGCGGCGGAGGCGTCAACCCGCACCGCGCCCGGCCGGATGAACCGGCTGTAGGCCGCCAGCGCCCACAGCCGCTTGGACACGTGGTACGTCCTGGCCGTCTCGTCGATCTGGAGCAGCGCCCGGGTGGCTCCGCGCGAGGCGCCCAGCCAGTAGACGTAGCCGCTGACGTTCCCGAGGGTGAGCGCGTCGTGCACGGCGGAGGCGATCGTCATGCCGTCGGAGCCGCCGCCGTCGTCCCAGCGCTCGTCCCAGGTGCTGCCGTTGGGGTTCCACTCCGACATCCACGTCCGGCGGGCGGTGGGCAGGGGGCCGTCCACGGGGCTGGCGTAGGTGTGGCCGGTGTGGGTCTTCACCCAGCGACGGGCCTGCGGGTCGGCCTCGATGGCCGCCGTGTACGCCTTGGCCTCGTTCCAGCCGAAGGAGTCGCAGCACACCACGTCCACGCCCTTGGCGATGGGCCCCAGGACCTTGGCGAACTCCGCGGCCTCGGCCGGGGTGAACCGCATGGAGGCGTACGTGGCGGTCCAGTCGGGCTCGTTGGTGAAGCCGAGGTCGGTGATCCTGATGCCCTCGCGGGCGTAGAAGCGGGTGTACTGCGCCAGGTAGCGGGCGTAGGCGGCGCGCCACTCGGGCTTGAGGGAGCCGCCGTTCTTGTCGTCGCCGTTGTCCTTCATGTAGCCGGGGGCGCTCCAGGCGTCGGCGAAGAAGCGGCGCACCCCGTACTCCTTGGCCGCCTTGGCGACCCAGACCTGGCTGTTGTCGTCGCCGTCCCAGACGTAGCGGGGCGGCGCGTCGGGGCCGCCCGGGTCCTCGGGCTGGATCGACACCATGTGGTCGTACGGACTGCCGGCGGGGGAGGAGCCGATGCCGAGGCGCAGGATGCTCAGCCCGGCCCCCTTGCCGCGGTCGAACCACAGGTCGAGGATCTCCCGCTGCTGGGCCTCGGGCAGGGCGCGGACCAGCTCGTTGCGGCGGAACGCCTGGGAGATGCCGAAGCCGTCGATCGCCTGGTGGTGGACGTGCTCGCGCACCGTGATGGCGGCGGCGGCCGCGGACGGGCCGGGGGCCGGGT
The DNA here is from genome assembly GCF_040605905.1 of Nonomuraea sp. NPDC005501. Lineage (NCBI taxonomy): Bacteria > Bacillati > Actinomycetota > Actinomycetes > Streptosporangiales > Streptosporangiaceae > Nonomuraea > Nonomuraea sp. NPDC005501. The sequence goes on from NZ_JBEXDT010000023.1 coordinate 11,468, forward strand.
CAGGGGGCGGATCGGTGGATGGACCGGCGGATGGGACGTGGACGGCCGGCAGGCCGAGCAGGGTGATCGCGACAACGCCTCGCCACATGGCGCCCTCCGAAACTTTCGGAACTTCAACGATACATTTCGCGCGCGTCCCGGAAACGTAAGCGCCGGCCGGGCATCCGTCAACACCCCTGTCAGTGCCGGGAGGCGTGAGCTGGGCGGCCTTCCCGCTCCGGGGCGCGGGTCCGCGAGGGCACGAGTAAGAGATGGTGTTGCCATTCGGGCACGGCGCGATGGCGGGTGGCGATTTCCCACTATGGTGGCGTTTCATGATGCGCGTCCTGGTCCCCGCGCGGCTCCGTCAGGCCGTGCGCACGTGGTTCGATGCCCGGTACATCTCCATCGCCGACCACCGCCAGGACATCCGGGACGCCCTCTGGGAGGTCCAGACCCTGCGCCGCGAGATGGCGACGCTCCAGGCCGAGGTCGAGCGCCTGCGCAACGCCAGGCCCGCGACGGCGGGGGCGGACCGCGCCAAGCTGGACGAGACCCGCCGCCTCGCCCAGGACGCCCAGCGCCTGGCGCAGGAGACGGCCAAGGCGATGGACGGCGTGCTGCAGAACGAGGTCCTGGTCTGGCAGGCCATCGACGACCTCAGGTCCCACGCCGGCGCCCAGGAGCGGTCGTGAGGGTCGTCTGGTCGGGCGGTCACCTGACCTTCCGGCTGGACCCCGAGGACGAGATCACCGGCCACGCCTCCGACGGTCACCCCGTCAAGCTCGCGATCAACTCCTGCACCGTCTCGGGCGTTCCGGACGACGCGCACCCCGACCTGTTCGCCGTGGCCGCGTGGACCGTCGCCGCCCCGTGGACGCGCAGGCGGATCACCTTCGACCGGGCCGTGTCGGCCGAGGTCGCCGCCGCGCTGCACGACGGGTGGGGCGTCGAGGCCGGGCCCGTGGGCGCCGAGCCCCGCCGCGCGGGCAGCACGCTCGCGATCTCCTACAGCGGCGGCGCGGACTCCGTGGCCGCGGCCACCGTCTACCCGGATGCCCCCTTCGTCCACTTCCGGCGGGTGCCGCACTCCCGCGTGCCGAACCGGTGGCCCCACTACCGCTCGGATGTCCTCGCCAAGCTGGCCAAGGGCACCGGGCGCGAGCTCACGGTCTTCGAGTCAGACCTGGAGTACACGCTCGCCGAGCCCCGCCCCGGCTACCCCGAGCACCAGGCCGTCGCGGCCGGCGCGCTGCTGTCGGCCGACCGGCTGGACCTCGGCGGCCTCGGCTTCGGGTACGAGATGGGCTCCCGGTGGCTCGGCGGCGGCCGTTACCTGCTGCGCTACACGCCCGACAACGACCTGTGGGCGCCGCACGGCAAGTGGGGGCGGCTGTTCGCCGCGGTGGGCGTGCACATCGTGCTGCCGGTCGGCGGCGTCAGCGAGGCCGTCACCATGCGGCTGGCGCTGGGCTCGGACCTCAAGGACCACGTCCGCTGGTGCCTGCGCGGCACCGACGGCCCCTGCCGCACCTGCGGCAAGTGCCTGTACAAGGAGCTCATCCAGGCCGCCGTCGAGCGGCGGCCCCTCGACACGCCCATCACCGCCGACCGGGCCGTGGCCCGCAAGTGGATGCGCCCGCCGCCCTACGGCGGCCAGGAGATGATCCAGTACGGCCTGGCGCGCGTGCCCGGCATCGAGAACACCGTGTTCGCCAAGGCCCTGGAGTACTTCGACGTCACCGAGGAGTCGACGAGCTGGCTCGACCACTGCTACCCGCCGGCGATCGAGGAGATCCCGCGGGCATGGCGCGAGCGGGCGGCGGCGTTCATGGCCGCCGAGGTCGGGTTCATGACGGACGACGAGGTGCGCCGGGTGGAGACCTGGGGCTCGTGAAGGAGGAGCGGCGGATGAAGGTGTACCTGTCGGTCGACATGGAGGGCGTCACCGGGCTCACCGACCCGGAGGAGATGCACGCCGGCAAGCGCGGCTACGAGCGCGGGTGCGAGCTGATGACGGCCGACGCCAACGCGGCCGTCGCGGGCGCCTGCGCCGCCGGCGCCACGTCGGTGCTGGTCAACGACGCGCACGGCTCCACCAAGAACCTCCGCATCGACCTGCTCGACCCGCGGGCCACCCTCGTCCGCGGCCCCGGCAAGGCGCAGCGGATGGCGCAGGGCCTGGACGGCTCGTACCAGGCGGCGGGCTTCGTCGGCTACCACGCCCGCGCCGGCGTCCAGCACGGCGTGCTCAACCACACGTGGATGGGCAAGGAGATCCAGAACGTCTACCTCAACGGCGAGGTGTGCGGCGAGACCCGGCTGGTGGCCGCGTGCGCCGGGTTCCACGGCGTCCCGGTCGTGCTGGTGACCGGTGACGAGGCCGTCGGTGAGGAGGCGCGCGAGCTGCTCGGCGACGTCGAGACGGTCGCGGTGAAGAAGGGGATCGACAAGTTCTCGGCCGAGTTGCTGCCGCCGGGCGTCGCCCAGTCCCTCATCCGTGACGCCATGGAGCGGGCCCTCAACCGGTTGACGGACTTCACGCCGTACCAGCCGGCTCCGCCGTACACGCTGGGGGTGGAGTGGAACTCCACGGCCATCGCCGCCGCGGTGGGGCTGATCCCGGGGGTGAAGGCGGTGGGGTCGCGGCACGTCGAGTTCACGACGGACGACTTCACACAGATCATGGCGCTGTTCGGCATCTTCGCCACGATCGGCGGCCAGATCGCCTGCGGCAGCGGCCCCTACGGCTGACACGGCCCGGCCGGACCCGCCGCGACCGACGCGGGGTGTACGGTGCGGAGCGGCCGTCGCCCCGCCGAGGGGGACGGCCTTCTGGATGTCCGGAGACCTGCCTGGAGAGAGGTACGGCGTGGAGGGTGCGGCGCTGACGCGGCGGGGGCTGCTCGTCGGCATCGGGGCGGCCGGCGGCGCGGGCGCGATGTACGCCGCCATGGGCGCTCTGGGCCTGGCGCCGTCCGGTCAGGACAAGGCGTTCGCGGCTCCGCGCCCCGGCGACTTCTCCCTCAGCGGCAGGGCCGCGGCCAAGGTGGTGATCCTGGGCGCCGGGGTCGCCGGGCTCACCGTGGCGTACGAGCTGGGCAAGGCCGGCTACGACTGCACGCTGCTGGAGGCGCGCGGGCGGGCGGGCGGGCGCAACCTCACGCTGCGCGGCGGCGACCGGCTGACCGAGATGGGCGGCGGCTCGCAGGAGGCGAGGTTCGGGGAGGGCGTCTACTTCAACGCCGGCCCCGGCCGCATCGCGCAGTGGATGGTCACGCTCGACTACTGCCGCGAGCTGGGCGTGCCGATCGAGACGTTCGTGAACAGCAACGCCCAGGCGTACGTCCACACGAACGGCGGCACCGTGCGGGCCCGCACCGCAAAGGCCGATATGTACGGATATATAGCGGAGCTGTTGGCCAAGGCGACGAACGCCGGAGCCCTCGACCGGCGGATGACCAAGGACGACCAGGAGCGCCTGCTGGACTTCCTGCGCAGGTTCGGCGATCTCGGCCCCAAGCTGGACTACGAGGGCTCGCCGCGGCGGGGTTACCTGACGTACCCGGCCCTGGACGGCGGGACCCCCGTCACCGGCCCCGGCACGCTCCACGACGTCCTCGCCGCCGGCACCGGCCGCGCCATACTCAACGACTTCGGCTACGACCAGGCCACCCCGATGTTCCAGCCGGTCGGCGGCATGGACGCCATCGTCGCGCGGCTGACGGAGGCCGTGGGCGCCGACCGGATCAGGACCGGCGCCCGCGTCACGAAGATCACGAACCTGGCCGACGGCGTCGAGGTCACCTGGGACGGCGGCAGCCTCAAGGCCGACTACTGCGTCGCCACCCTGCCGCCCCATCTGCTCGCCCGGGTCCCGCACAACCTGGGCGCCCAGGTCACCGCCGCGCTGAGAACGCCCGTCCCCCTCGCCGCCGGCAAGATCGGCATGGAGTACGGCCGGCGCTGGTGGGAGCTGGAGGACCGCGTCTACGGCGGCATCACCGAGACCGACCTCGACATCGCCCACATCTGGTACCCGTCGTACGGCTACCACGCCGAGCGCGGCCTGATCGTCGGCTACTACAACACCGAGCGCGACGCCGAGCTGTACGGAGCCCTCACCCCCGAGGACCGCCGCCGCCGCGCCCTCACCCAGGGCCGCAAGATCCACGGCGACAAGTACGGCAAGGACCTGCTGTCCACCGTCTCCATCGCCTGGGAACGCCAGGAGCACATCCAGGGCGGCTGGGTCCGCTGGCCGGCCTTTGATTCGTCGTTCACTCTTCTGCAACGTCCCAGCGGAAGGGTCTACTTCGCGGGCGACTGGCTCACCCACCTGATCGCCTGGCAGGCGGGGGCCATGGAGTCGGCCCGCGCCGCCGTCACGCAGCTGCACCAGAGGGTGCTGCGCGCGCAGTGACGGCGCCGCTGTCACCGGGACCGCGTAGGGTCCTGGGAGAGCGAACGAGGAGATGGGATGACGTTGCACTGGGTGCCCGCGACCGAGCGGACCGACCTGCTGGCCGACCCGGTGGCCCGCGCCGTGCGCGAGCTGGCCGAGGCCGCCGAGGTGGCCGAGATCGACCCCGAGCTGGCCGACACGGCGGCGTTCTGCGAGCGCTACGGCGTCGGCATGGACGAGTCGGCCAACTGCGTCGTCGTCGCGGCCAGGCGCGGCGGCGAGACCCGCTACGCGGCCTGCATGGTGCTGGCCACGATGCGGGTCGACGTCAACGGAGTGGTGCGCAAGCACCTCGACGCCCGCAAGACGAGCTTCGCGCCGATGGCGCAGGCGGTCGAGCTGACCGGCATGGAGTACGGCGGCATCACGCCGCTGGGCCTGCCGGCCGGCTGGCCGATCCTGGTCGACGCGCGCGTGGCCGAGCATCCGAAGGTGGTCATCGGCAGCGGCCTGCGCCGCAGCAAGCTGGCCGTCGCCGGCTCCACCCTGGCCGGGCTGAAGGGCGCGGAGGTGCTCGCCCTGGCCACCGACGCCTCATAGGACAACAGCCAGCAGAAAAAGCACCAAGTAGAACAACACCCAGCAAAACAATACAAAGCAGACGGTCGCCGCGGCCCGCGAATGTCGTGGCCGATTCGATACCGACGGATCGGAAACCGATGGCCCCGATCCGGACGTTGTACGAGTGGGAATGTGGCCTCATGGTTCATCTCGTGGGCGGGGATTAAGCCGGTATGGTGCTTCATGCCATGAACGATGACCGACTTGGCCCTTACCGGCTGCTCAGGCGGCTCGGTGAAGGCGGAATGGGCGTTGTCCACCTCGCTGCCGACCCCCAGGGCCGGCAGGTGGCGGTCAAGGTCCTGCGGGGCGAGGTCGCCGGCGACGAGGTCGCCAGGCGACGGCTGTCGCGCGAGGTCGAGACCATGCGCCGCGCGCGCAGCAAGTACATCGCCGAGGTCGTCGACGCCGACGTAACCGGTCATCGCCCGTACATCGTCACGCGCTACGTCGCCGGACGCTCGCTGGACGAGATCGTCAAGGACGACGGCCCGCTGGACCTGCCCGCGCTGGTGCGCATCGCGCACGGCGTGGCGACGGCGCTGGCCGCCGTCCACTCCGTCGGCGTGATCCACCGCGACCTGAAGCCGGGCAACGTGCTCATCCTCGACGGCGAGCCGGTGCTCATCGACTTCGGCATCGCGCAGGCGGTCGACGCGACGCGGCTGACCCAGACCGGCATGTTCATCGGCACGCCCGGCTACCTCGCCCCGGAGATCATCGAGGGTCAGGAGGCGGGGCCGGAGGTCGACGTCCACGCGTGGGCCGGCACGCTGCTGTACGCCAGCACCGGCCAGCCGCCCTTCGGCAAGGGCACGCTGGAGATGGTCTTCTACAACATCACCGCCGGCAAGGCCGAGATCGGCGCCGCCCCCGCCGAGCTCCAGCCGCTGCTCAAGGCCGCCTTCCAGCGCAACCCGGCCAAGCGGCCGAAGGCGGCCGAGCTGGCCGAGCAGACCGCGCGCATGCTGCCCCGGACACCGGGCCGGGCGCCTGACGAGATCTCCACCGTGCCGGGGCCCGACCGGTCGCAGTTCGACCTGGCGGCGCCGCGGCCCGTCACGGAGCGGCCGTCGTGGGAGATCTCCACGCCGCCGGTCACGCCCCGGCAGCTCCTCGACGGCCAGGACGCCCGCTTCGGCCGGCCCGGCGGGCCCGTTCCCGGGGTTCCCGGCGTCTCCGGGGTCTCCGGGCAGATGCCGTCGCACCAGGACCTCGCGCAGACGGACCAGCCGTTCGTGTCGCTGCTTCCCGGCCAGGCAGGCGCGCCCGCGGTCGGCGGCCCGGCCGCCGGCGGCGACCAGGACGACCCGTGGGCGAGCGACGAGGGCGACCCGTGGCCGACCCGCCGCGTGACGCCCGAGGAGCTGCGCCGCATGCAGCAGGAGGCCGGCTCGCAGCCGTGGCGCAACGCGCCGCGGCCGGGCGACGACGCCGTCTCCGCGCGCCCCGGCGAGCACGTCCCGCCGCCGTCGCACGACGGCGACCTGCCGACCCGGCGCGTACGCCCCGACACGCCCGACTACGGCCGTCCGAACGTCGACTACGGCCGCCCCAACGCCTCACCCGCCCCCGGCACGGGACCGAACGCCGGCCCCGCGCCGTATCCCGGATCGGGACCGAACGCCGCCTCGGCGCCGCCCCACGGACCGGCCCAGTCCCACGGACCGGCCCAGTCCCACGGACCGGCCCAGTCCCACGGATCGGTCCCGTACCCCGGACCGGGCCCGCACGCCGGGCCCGCCGCGTTCTCCGGGCCGCACGCCGCGCCCGGCGCCGGCCACCAGGCGAGCCATCAGGGCGGGCACCAGGGCGGGCACCCGGCGGGACATCCGGCCGGGCACGGGTTCGGCATGGGCGGACCCGCCGGACCCGGCGGACCGTCCGGCCCCGCGCCGGTGCCGCAGCCGCGCCCCGTCCAGCAGCAGCCGCCGCCCTACATCCCCGCACAGCCCCAGTACCCCCCGGACCCGAGGACCAAGCGGGAGCCGTTCATCCCGGGCGCCGTGCCCGGCCAGGCGCTCCAGCGCTCGCGGGCGTACGGCGTGGCGGGCGCGATGCTGCTCCTCATCATGATCGTGTCGGCGGTCATGGCGCCCGTGCTGGTGGCCGTGGTCGTCGTACCCGTCGCGGTGCTGCTGCGCGCCGCCGACCTGGCCCAGCCCGAGCTGATCGCCCGCCGCTCGACCGGCGCGGCGGCGCTGGACGTGGTCAGGGTGTTCGGGCATCCGCGAGCCCTGGCCAAGTCCGTGGGCATCACGCTCGCCCTCGTGCTTTACGCGCTCATCCTCGGGCTACCGGTTACGCTGCTGCTCACCGTGGTGCTCGGGACGGACCCGTACAACGCGCTGGCCTGGGGGGCGGCGGTCGCCCTCTGGACCCTGTGCGCGGGGCCGGGAGTGGAGGGTCCGGGGCGCCAGATGCGCAGGACGCTCGCTTCCCTCGTACCCTCGAGAACAGCGGCGGTGGTCGTCGCGGGCGTCCTGGCGGCGGCCGCGGCGCTGTCGCTGGTCCTCGCCTACGGCACGTTCAGGGACGACGCGAGGAGGGCCCTATGGACTCCGGTGGACGTGGGACCTGTGGTGAAGCAGCTCGACGGACTGAAGGGGGACGCGGGGGGATGACGGGGGGAAGACGGCGATGAGCACGGGCAACACCCAGGCGCCAGAGCGGCTCGGCCCCTACCGGGTGGTACGGAAGATCGGCGAAGGCGGCATGGGGGTTGTCCACCTCGGCGTCGACTCCGAGGGCCGCGAGGTCGCCATCAAGGTCCTGCACCCGCACGTGGCCGCCGACCTCAAGGCCCGCGACCGGCTCACCCGTGAGGTCGAGACCATGCGCCGCGTGCGCAGCCCGCACGTGGCCGAGGTGCTCGACGCCGAGCTCGTCGGGGGCCAGCCGTACGTGGTGACCCGCTTCGCGCCGGGCCGCACGCTGGAGGAGACCGTGCTCAACGACGGTCCGCTGGCGGCGGGTGAGGTGATCAAACTCGCCCGCGGGCTCTGCCAGGCGCTCGTGGCCATCCACGCCGCCGACGTGATCCACCGCGACTTCAAGCCGTCCAACGTCATGCTGGTCGACGGTGAGCCGCTGGTCATCGACTTCGGCATCGCCCATCTGGTCAACGCCACCCGGCTGACCCAGACGGGCATGTTCGTCGGCACGCCGGGCTACCTCGCCCCGGAGATCATCCGCGACTCGGAGATCACCCAGGCGGCCGACGTCCACGCGCTGGCCTCGACGGTGTTCTTCGCCGCGACGGGCGCGCCGCCGTTCGGGACCGGCACGTTCGAGGTGGTCTGCTTCAACATCATGGAGGGGCGGGCCCAGCTCGACAAGGCGCCCGCGTGGCTGCGCGGCTGGCTCACCCGCGCCCTCGACGTCGAACCCGCCTCCCGGCCCAGCGCCCAGGAGCTGCTGCGGATGGCCAGGGCGCTCGACCCGTCGGTCACGACCTTCCACGAGACCACGCCGGACACCGGGCCCGGCGGCACCAAGAAGCTGTCCAGCCGCACCCGGGTCCTCGACTCGTACGCCGACTCCTACGCCGACCTGCTGCCGCCCGTCGAGTACGGCACGCCGCCGCCCCGGCAGGAGCCGCCCAGGCCGCGGCAGGAGGAGCGCCCGCCGCCCTACGTACCGGCGCCCATGCCGGTCCGCGCGCCCGCGCCGCGGCCGGACCAGCGGGTCGCCGGCCATCCCGGCCGGGCCCCCGGCTACCCGGCTCCCGGATACCGGCCGCCCACGGCACCCGCGAGCGCGCCCGCGACCCAGGGCGGTCGCCGCCCGGCCACTCCGCCCCCGTACACGCCGCCCGCCGAGCGCAAGCGCTACCTCGTGGGCAGCCAGCTCATCGGCGGGCTGCTGCTGGTCATGCTCGTCGCGCTGACCGTCATGATGCCCGTCGCCGTGGGGGCGGTCGCCATCGCGCTCGCGGTGGTGCTGCGGGTGGGCGACTACCTGTTCGGCGACATGGTCAAGCGCCGCCAGATCCGCGGCTCCAGCGCCGCCGACCCGCTGCTCGTGCTCGTCGGCACCCCGTGGGCGCTCGTCAAGGCGGCGCTCGTGTCGCTGGTCCACGTGCCGCTGTCGATCCTGTTCGGCCTCTGCGCGTACGGCGTGCTCCGCTGGGGCGGCGGCATGGGCGTCAACGAGGCCGCCGCGTGGGCGGCCGGCGTCTTCTCGGCCGGCCTGTTCGTGCTGCCGGGCGGCGGACCGCCCCGCCGGACCGTCACCCGCGCGATCACCGGCATGCTGCGCAGCCCCGGAGCCGCCACGGTCGCGCTGCTGGCGGTGGGCACCCTGACGCTGGTCGTCGCGATGTTCGCGCTGGGCCAGGAGACGGTGTGGAGCCCGTGGCGCGCTCCCGAGACCGTGATCAGGGAGCTGACGCGCAACGCCCAGGACAGCGCGATGGGGCTTTTCACCGGCCTTGTCGACGACCTCCTGCGAAGGGTGGGACTGGGCTTCCTGTCGCCCTGGTCGTGAGTGTCCCGACGCGCCCCTGAGGGGAAGGAAGCGGTATGAGCGAGCATCTCGGCCCGTACCACCTGCTCTCCAGGCTCGGCTCCGGCGGTTTCGGCGAGGTGCATCTCGCGCTCGACCCCGAAGGGCGCACGGTCGCGGTCAAGGTGCTGCATCCGCACGTCGCGGCCGACACCGTCGCGCTGGCGCGGCTGGCGCGCGAGGTCGAGACGATGCGCCGGGTCGGCGGTCCGTACGTGGCGGAGGTGCTCGACGCCTCGCTGGACGTGGCGCGGCCGTACCTGGTGACCCGGTACGTCCAGGGCAGGCCGCTCAGCGCGGTGCCCGTACCGGTGGCCGACCTGCCGCGGCTCGCGGCCGGGCTGGCCGCGGCGCTGCTCGCCATGCACGAGGCCGGGGTCATCCATCGCGACCTCAAGCCGGCCAACGTGATGATGGCCGAAGGGCGGGCCGTGGTCATCGACTTCGGCATCGCGAGCGCGCTCGACTCGCTGTCGGTGACGGCCTCGGGGGCGGTGGTGGGCACGCCGGGCTACCTGGCGCCTGAGGTGCTCGAAGGGCATGAGGCGGGCATGGCGGCCGATGTGTTCTCCTTCGGCGCCACGCTGGCGTACGCGGCCACCGGACGGCAGCCGTACGGGCAGGGCCCGGCTTCGGCGGTGGCCTACCGGGTCGTCCACCACGAGCCGGACCTGGAGGGGACACCGGAGTGGCTGGAGCCGCTGCTGCGCCGCTGTCTGTCCACGGATCCTGCGGACCGCCCGACGGCCGCCGAGCTGTGCACGCACCTGGGCGCCCTCGCCGGTCCCGCGCGAGCCGGGGCGGTGGAGGCGCACGACGGGCAGCAGCCGCCCGCCACCTCGCCCGCTGCCACTTCCACCGCCGCCTCGGCCGCGTTCTCCCCTTCGCCGCGAGAGTTCGTGCCGGGAGCGTCCGTGCCGGGCGACTCCGTGCAGGGAGAGTCCGTGCAGGGAGAGTCCGTGCAGGGAAAGTCCTTGCTGGGCGAGTCCGTGCCGGGCGGTTCAGCCGGGGGCGCTCTCGCGGCGGGCGTTCCTCCGTTGGGTGGCGCTGCGGCCGGAGGTCCGGCGGTCCGGCCGCGGCCCGCCGACCTGCCGCGGCCCGCCGACCTGCCGCGTGAGCGCCGCCGATCGCGGGCCGAGCGTCGCCGCGAGGGGCTGCACGACCTGGAGACGCGCGAGTGGCGGCCCGGCGACGATCCGCGGCGCCGCTCCGCCGAGGAGTCCATGGCGCGGCACCGGGAGAAGGTGCGCAGGCGCTGGGTGGTCGGCTCCGCCCTGTTCGTGGCGCTGCTGGCCGCCGCGGCGCGCGAGCCGCTGCCGGAGGTGGCGCTGTTCCTGCTGGCCGGCTACACGCTGGCGGTGGTGGCCGACGCGGGCGTGGCGCTGTTCTCCCGCAGGCCGTACCGGACGAGCCGGATCGTCGTGGACTTCGCGAGCATCGCGGGCGCGGCGGGGCTGTGCCTGGGGCTGAGCGCGGCGTTCAGCACGTTCACGCTCGCCCTCTTCGCGGGCACGGCGCTGGTCGTCGGGATCGTGTTCCTGCTGTCCGCCTGACCGGTGGCCCCTCACCGCGTACCGAACAAAGTTCGGTAGGGTGGGCCTGGTGAAGCCGGGACGCGGGTACGGAAGGTAGTGTTTGCGACTAAGCTACCCATGGGTAACATGTCGGCGGGGGCCGGGAACGACTCGTGCCACCCGCTGTCACGGAGCCCACGCGACACCTGGCAGTCTGGACAGCATCCAGCGCCCGCCGCACCGACGCGGTGGCGCACGCGAGCACGGGAGGTCGGCCACCGGCCATGAACATCGTCGTCTGCGTGAAGCAGGTCCCCGACACGGCGACCGAGCGCAAGCTGCGGTCCGATGACAAGACGCTCGACCGTGACGCCGTAGACGGCGTGGTCAACGAGCTGGACGAGTACGCGGTCGAGGAGGCCCTCAAGCTCAAGGAGGCCCACGGCGGTGAGGTCACCGTCCTCACCATGGGCCCCGGCAAGGCCACCGAGACCATCCGCAAGGCCCTGGCCATGGGCGCCGACAAGGCGGTCCACCTCAGCGACGACGCCCTGCGCGGCTCCGACGCCCTGTCCACCTCCTACGCGATGGCGCAGGCGCTGAAGCGGATCGGCTTCGACCTGGTCATCCTCGGCTCCGAGTCCACCGACGCCCGCACCGGCGTGCTCGCCGCGATGCTGGCCGAGCGGCTCGGCACCCCGCAGCTCACCCTCGCCAACAAGGTCGAGGTCGACGGGTCGTCCATCACGATCCAGCGGCTGACCGACTACGGGTTCGACCGGGTCGAGGCCACCCTGCCCGCCGTCGTCTCCGTGGTGGAGAAGATCAACGAGCCGCGCTACCCGTCCTTCAAGGGCATCATGGCGGCCAAGAAGAAGCCGGTCGAGACGCTCGGCATCGCCGACGCGGAGATCGCCGCGGACCAGGTGGGCCTCGGCGCGGCCTGGTCCGAGGTCGTCGACTTCGCCGCGGCCCCGCCGCGCGCGGCCGGCACCATCGTCAAGGACGAGGGCGACGGCGGCGTGAAGGCCGCCGAGTTCCTCGCCTCCAAGAAGTTCATCTGAGAACGGGGGTTTTGCTGATATGTCGGAGATTCTCGTTCTCGTCGAGCAGGTCGACGGCGAGGTCAAGAAGGTCACGCTGGAGCTGCTGACGCTGGCCCGCTCCCTCGGCACGCCGGCCGCCGTCTGGGCCGGCCCCGGCATCACCGACGGGGCCAAGGCCAGGCTGGCCGAGTACGGCGCCGAGAAGATCTACGTCGCCTCCTCCAGCGACGTGGTCGACTACGTGGTGGCCCCCAAGGCCGAGCTGCTCGCCCAGCTCGTGGCCGAGAAGTCGCCCGCCGCGGTGCTGGTGGCGGCCACGGCCGAGGGCAAGGAGGTCGCCGGCCGCCTCGCGGTCAAGACCGACTCGGGCGTCATCACCGACGCCGTGGGTCTCGGCGAGGGCTTCGTGGCCGACCAGTCGATCTTCGGTGGCGGCGTGAACGTCCGCTCCCGGGTGCGCAGGGGCACGCCCATCGTCGCCGTACGCCCCAACTCGACCGCCCCCGAGCCCGCCGCCGGCGCCGGCACGGAGGAGGAGGTGTCGCTCTCCCTGAGCGACACCGCCAGGGCGGCCCGCATCGTCGAGCGGGTCAAGCAGGAGAAGGGCGCGCGTCCGGAGCTCACCGAGGCCGCGATCGTGGTCTCCGGCGGGCGCGGCGTCGGCTCGGCCGAGAACTTCTCGGTCATCGAGGGCCTGGCCGACGCGCTCGGCGCGGCCGTGGGCGCCTCCCGCGCCGCCACGGACGCCGGCTGGTACCCGCACCAGTTCCAGGTCGGGCAGACCGGCAAGACCGTGTCGCCGCAGCTCTACATCGCGGCCGGCATCTCCGGCGCCATCCAGCACCGGGCCGGCATGCAGACCGCGAAGACGATCGTGGCGATCAACAAGGACCCGGAGGCGCCGATCTTCGAGCTCGCCGACTACGGCGTGGTGGGCGACCTGCACCAGGTCGTGCCGCAGCTCGCCGACGAGGTCGCCAAGCGCAAGTAGCCGCAGGGGAGAGCACGGCCTTCGCTGAATGGCGCTTCGCGCAGAGAGCTCAGGCTGTGACATTGGGGGGCGCAGCCCCCCAAACCCCCGCTCAAGAGCCGCTTCGCCGATTCGCTGGCCGATCACGTCGGATCGGCGTCATATGGCGGGGAACGCCCTGGATCAGCGAATGACGCCACCTCCGGGGTCACCAGTCAGGGGCTGCGCGCCGGAAGACGTCAGGGGTGGTGGCGTGGGGGCGGGCGGAGGCCTCCGGAAACGGCGAGCTCGGACTGCCATTTTCCGTAACTCCATGTGCTTGACGTGTGACAATAAGTGCCATGCCGTCCCCCCGTCATGACGCCCTCATCCGGCTGTTCAGTAACCGTCCCCAGTTGGCGGTCGAGGTTCTGCGTGATCTTCTGGGATTGGACCTGCCTGCCACTCCGCTGATCCGGCTGGAGGAGTGCACCTTCAACACGCGACCTTCCGACGACATCGAGGCCGATCTGGTCCTCGTCCTGGGGCCTCCGCAGGCGCCCGCACACGCCATCATCGTGGAGATCCAGCAGGACAAGTCCAAGGCCCCCCGGCAACTGGCGCGCTATGCCGCCGCGTTGTGGTTGATACTGCGCTGTGATGTCACGGTCCTGATCGTCTGTCCCGATCGTGGGGTTGCCGCCCACTATGCGGTGCCGATCGATTCCGGGCTGACCGGTTATCGCTTGCAGGCCCGGGTGCTGGGCCCGGACGGCATACCGGCCATCATCGATCCTCAGGAGGCGGCGGCCAACCTGGCGTTGTCGGCTATGGCGGTGATGGTTCACGGCCGTGACCGCAAGGTGGTGGAGGCCTTCGCCACGGCGTTGACCGCGCTGCGTGACGAACACGCTCCGAAGTACTATGAATACGCCTACAGCATGTCGGCGCCCGAAGTGCGGCACCTCCTGGAGGAGATCATGACGTCCACAGACTGGCCCGTCTACAGCCCCTTCGCCCGCGAACACTACGGTCGCGGTCTCGACGAAGGCAAAGCCGAGGGCAAAGCCGAGGGCAAAGCCGAGGGCAAAGCCGAAGAGGCGGCCAGGATGCTCCTGCTCGTGCTGGGCGCCCGTGGCTTCGACGTTCCAGACGACATACGCGCCCAGATCTCCGCCTGCGCTGATCTTGCCCGGCTGGAGAGCTGGACCACCCGCGCGGTGACCGTCCAGACTCTGCAGGATCTGTTCGACCTGAGCGACGGATAGTCAGAGGAGATCATGACGTCCACAGACTGGCCCGTCTACAGCCCCTTCGCCCGCGAACACTACGGCCGCGGTCTCGACGAAGGCAAAGCCGAGGGCAAAGCTGAAGAGGCGGCCAGGATGCTCCTGCTCGTGCTGGGCGCCCGTGGCTTCGACGTTCCAGACGACATACGCGCCCAGATCTCCGCCTGCGCTGATCTTGCCCGGCTGGAGAGCTGGACCACCCGCGCGGTGACCGTCCAGACTCTGCAGGATCTGTTCGACCAGAGCGCCGGATAGTCATCAGCGCGGACACCAGCAGCTCGTAGAACTGGAGGAGGCTGGAGACCGCCGGGATCGCGCAGACCACGGCTGTGGTGTACGGCTTCACCATGGCGTTCAGCCTCGCACGGCGGCTCTCGACGGAGCAGCCCAGGTGCGAGGCTGAACGGTGACAACGGTCAGGCGGCGACCTCGACGCGCTCGCGCGCCGGCAGCACCCGGACAGCCGCGGGCTCCTCGCGCGGCAGCAGGCGGGACGCCAGCGCGATCAGCACGCCGAGCACCACCGCGATCCCGAGCGCGGTACGCAGTGAGGTGGCGTCCGACAGGAAGCCGATGACGACCGGCCCGAGCAGCAGCCCCGCGTACCCCATGGCCCCTGCCTGCGCGATGGCCGGACCCGGGTTGTCCGTGGCGGTCCCCGCGAGCGAGAGCGTCATCGGCGAGATCGTCGCCACGCCCAGCCCGACGAAAAACATCGCGAGCACCGCCATCAGCGGCGCGGGCGACGCCAGCACGACCGTGAAGAACCCGGCCGTGGCCAGCCCCGACACGGTCAGCATGCCGCGCACCCCGAACCGGGACCGCAGCCGGTCGCCGGTCAGCCGCGCGAGCAGCATGCCCGCCTCGAACACGGGATAGCCGAGCGCCGCCAGCGCCTCCGGCGCGCCCAGTGTGTCGCGCATGAACAGGCCGTTCCAGTCGGCGACCGTGCCCTCGACCATGAACGCGAAGAACATCAGCGCGCCCAGCAGATAGACGATCGGCGGCATGCGACGCCGCGCGGCCGTGCCGGCCTGGGAGGCGGGGGCCTCGGGCAGGTACGCGCGGCCGGCCAGGATCATCACCGGCAGGGAGAGCAGGCCGACGAGCGCCAGGTTGGCGGTGAACGACATGCCCAGCGCGATGGCCACGCTGCCCAGGGCGCCGGCGGAGATGGCGCCGACGCACCAGCCCGCGTGCATGCCGTTCATGAGGGGACGTCCGTAGGCGCGCTCGACCGTGGAGCCCTGGGCGTTCATGGCGATGTCCACCATGCCGAACGCCATGCCGAAGAACGCGGCGGCGGCCAGGAGGACGGGCAGGTTGGGCGCGTACGCCACGGCGGCCAGGCCGACCGCCGTCAGCGGCCCGCCGACGCGCAGGACCGACCTGCTGCCGAACCGGGCCATGGCGCGGCGCATCGACTGCATGGTGACGAGGGCGCCGAGGCCCCAGACGAGCAGGATCGTGCCCACGACGGACTCCGACAGGCCCAGCTTGTCGGTCAGCGCCGGGATGCGCACGGTCATCGTGCCCACCATCAAGCCGGCCATCACAAATGTCAGGATTGCCCCGTATCGGGCCATCCGCAGGTCCTTCGCCATCAGCACACCTCTCAGAGCGTCACGCAAGGTCAGTCAGTCGGAATGTCGGGGGAACGGGCGCCGGCGGGGGACCGGCGCCCCTTCGAGGGCGGGCGCCGGCGGGGTCGGCACCCGGGGGGAACGGGCGCCGTGGGGTGCCGGCGCCCGTTCGGGGCGGGTGCCGGCCGGGGCCGGCGCCCTTCGGGGCGGGAGTGGGAGCGGCGGGAGTTCCGCGTCCCTTGGGGCAGTCGGGCGCCTCGGGGCACGCGGCCGCCGTCCTGCGGGCAGGAGGCGGAGCGGCGTGCGCCTGGACCGTGGGGGGCTGGGGCGAGGTCCGCGCCTTCGCGCGTCCACCCTTCGGGGCCCGCCGAGCCGGGCACGGCGCCTCCGACTCGGCCGGAGATCCTGCCGAAGCCCTGGGACGGGGGCGTTCCGCTCGGCGTGGAACGTTCCGGTCGGGCCAAGGCGTCCCGGCCCGGACGGCGGGTCACGTCGCGACTGCCGAGCCGCGCGCAGGCCGCCGTGGCCAGGCACGATTCCCGAGCCAGAGCCTCCAACACCGCCCCGCGCCGCCTTATTTCCGCCGCGCGCCGCGTTCACGGCCCGCCCGGAAACCGCGCCCGAAGCCCGCCCGTGAACGGCGCCCGAAACCCGCACGGAAACCCCGCGCCAGGGACCTGGAGCGGCCGCGGCGGAGGGAAACCCCAGGGCGCTAGGACACGGGAGGAGGTTTCAGCAGGGAGCGGAGGCGGGCCTCCAGGGCCTGCAGGTCGCTCTCCGTGTTGAGCTCCGGGTCGTGGCTGGCCACGTCCCAGAGCCCCTCACACGCGAGCCGTACGACCTGCGACGCCAGCGGGTCGGGCTCCCCGCGCAGCTCGTCGCGGTGCCAGCGGGTCATGGCCTCGCGCAGCGGCGCCAGCAGGAACAGGTTGCCCGAGGCGCCGGTCACGACGGCCCATCTTCGCAGCCGGCCCGAGCGTACGGCGGCCAGCGTGGCCGTGAGGTAGCGCTCGGTGTAGGTGTCGCCCGGCTGGGCGGCCATGAGCTGGTCGAAGTCGTCGATGAGGCGCTCGACCATGGCTTTGATCAGGGTCTCCTTGCTACTGAAGTGGTAGAGGAGACCGCCCTTGCTCACTCCCGCGCGGTCGGCGACGGCGGAGAGCGTGAGCGCGGCCGCGCCCTGGTCGCACAGCAGATCCTCCGCGGCGTCCAGCAGCTCATCCCGTCTCATGCCTCCACTGTACCGTCCGGACGGTACAGTGGCAAACGAGATACCCTTGCCGGGTGAACAGACCCTCGGTCTACCTCGATCACGCCGCGACCACGCCCATGCTCCCCGAGGCGATCGAGGCCATGACGGAGCAGCTCGGCCAGGTCGGCAACGCCTCGTCGCTGCACGCGGCCGGGCGGCGGGCGCGCAGGGTCGTCGAGGAGGCGCGCGAGACCATCGCCGACGCGCTCGGCGCCCGGCCGAGCGAGGTGGTGTTCACCTCCGGCGGCACCGAGGCCGACAACCTCGCCCTCAAGGGCCTCTACTGGGCGCGCGCCCCGCGCCGCCGCATCCTGATCAGCTCGATCGAGCACCACGCCGGCCTCGACCCCGTCCACTGGCTGGCCGACACGCAGGGCGCCCAGGTGGAGCCGCTGCCCGTCGACGAGGTCGGCCGCGTCCACCCCGACACGCTGCGCGCCGCCATCGCCCGCGACCCCGGCGGCGTCGCCCTGGTCAGTGTGATGTGGGCCAACAACGAGGTCGGCACCGTCCAGCCGGTCCAGGCGCTGGCGGCGGTGGCGCACGAGCACGACATCCCGTTCCACACCGACGCGGTGCAGGCGGTCGGCCAGCTGCCCGTGTCGTTCGCCGGGTCGGGCGCCGACGCGATCACCGTCAGCGGCCACAAGACAGGCGGCCCGGTCGGCGTCGGCGCGCTGCTGCTGGCGCGCGGCCTGACGCCCGTCCCCGTGCAGCACGGCGGCGGGCAGGAGCGTGACGTGCGCTCGGGCACGCTGGACGTGCCCGCCGTCGCGGGCTTCGCCGCCGCGGTGCGGGTCGCGGTCAAGGAGCAGGAGAGCCAGCGGCTACGGCTGACGGAGCTGCGCGACGACCTCATCCGGCGCGTACGGCAGGCGGTGCCCGACGTCGTGCTCAACGGCGACCCGGAGGGGCGGCTGCCGGGCAACGCCCACTTCTCCTTCCCCGGCTGCGAGGGCGACGCGCTGCTCATGCTGCTGGACGCCAAGGGCGTGGAGTGCTCGACCGGCTCGGCCTGCTCGGCGGGGGTGGCCCAGCCGTCCCACGTGCTGCTGGCCATGGGGGCCGACACGGTGGCGGCGCGCGGGTCGCTCAGGTTCTCGCTGGGTCACACCTCGACGCGGGAGGACGTGGACCGGCTCATCGAGGTGCTCCCGGCCGCCGTCGAGCGCGCCCGCCGCGCCGGCCTCGGCTGACCCGGGCGATCCGCCGCCCAAGACGGAGAAGTCAGGACGGAGAAGTCAGGTGAGGAAGGGGGCGACCGCCGTCCAGGCGGGGTCGTCCGACACCTGCACCCGCGCCCTGCCCTCGGTCCACCCCTTGACCAGCTCCTCGGCCCAGGTGTGGGCGTCGCCGTCCCGGTCGGCGTACAGGTGGAAGATCCGCAACCCCTCGGCGCTCAGCCGGACGGCCAGCAGGGCCGTCTCCCGGCGGTCGAGCAGCTCGGCGGTGAGCCGATCCTCGAAGGACTGCAGCGAGCTCAGCGAGCCGACGGCGGGCAGGCCGCCCTCGTCGCGGTGCCGGTACGGCAGCGTGATCTCGATGTGCCGGTCGAGCAGCGGATGGTCCACCGGCCGCAGCGGATGGCGGGCGCTCGCGTGCAGCGGCGCACCGCTGACCGTCTGCCCCTCCAGCAGCGCCCACTGCTCCTCGCCGGGGCCGGGGGCGAGGTCCGAGGCCAGGTCGGCCACCACGGCCGGCAGGTGCGCGGCGGCCACCGCGTCGATCGGCTCGAACGTCACCGGCGTGATCTCGCCCACCCACCGGGCCACGTCGTCCTCGCCCAGCAGCCAGTCGAGGGCGAGCAGCGTCGCCTCCATCCGGATGTCCTCGTCGAGCTCGCCGAAGATCGGGTGGTAGGCCGACACGTCCACGCGCGAGCCGTCGCGCGGCACGCGCAGCCCCAGCGTCAGCTTGTCCAGCTCGACCGTGCGCCCGTCCATGTCGAAGGTCCGCTCCGAGGCGCGCGGGTCGGCCTGCCGCGACGGGTGGAACTCCCACAGCAGGTCGCCCTCCGGCGCCGCCCTGGCCCAGCGGTGGGCCAGCGGCCGCAGCTCGGCGTCGCCCGCGGCGGTCACCACCAGGGCGTGCGCCGCCTCCTTGCCCGGGGCCAGCTCCCAGACCAGGCCGGGATGCAGCGCGCTCACGGCGGGGTCGAGCAGCTCCGCCAGGCCGTCCGCGTCACCGGCCGCCACCACGGCTTCGACGCGGGGCCGCGCCTCCTGCCACCACGCCCAGAACGCGGGCACGCCGGCGCCCGGCCCGCCCGTCCCGTGCCCGCCGGTGCCGTCCTCGCCGTCCTTGCGCCCGAACAGTCGCATAGTCGTGCATCCTTTCAGACCCCGCGCGTCCTCGCCTCCTCACCCCGGGGGCGTCATCAGGCGTCACCGGCTCGCGGCGGCCCGCCATCGGCGCGAGGCGCACTCTCCACGGGACAGTACGCTTGGAACGTCATGGGATTGCGTGTGCTTGCCGCCATGTCGGGCGGCGTCGACTCAGCCGTGGCCGCGGCCCGGATCGCCGAGGCCGGCCACGAGGTGACCGGTGTCCATCTCGCCCTGTCGGCCAACCCTCAATCCCACCGTACGGGAGCCAGGGGCTGCTGCACGATCGAGGACTCGCGGGACGCGCGCCGCGCCGCCGACGTGATCGGCATCCCGTTCTACATCTGGGACATGGCCGAGCGCTTCCAGCGTGACGTGGTCGAGGACTTCGTGGCCGAGTACGCGGCGGGCCGCACGCCCAACCCGTGCCTGCGGTGCAACGAGAAGATCAAGTTCGCGGCGGTGCTCGACCGGGCGCTGGCGCTCGGGTTCGACGCCGTGGCGACCGGCCATCACGCCAGGCTCGTGGACGGCGTGCTGTCCCGCAGCGTCGACCAGGGCAAGGACCAGTCGTACGTGCTGGGCGTGCTCACCCGCGAGCAGCTCAGCCACGCGATCTTCCCGCTGGGCGACTCCACCAAGGCCGAGGTGCGCGAGGAGGCCGCCCGGCGCGGCCTGACCGTCGCCGACAAGCCCGACAGCCACGACATCTGCTTCATCGCCGACGGCGACACGCGGGGCTTCCTGGCGAAGCGGCTGGGCGAGGCCGAGGGGCCGATCGTCGACGAGTCGGGCGAGGTGGTGGGCAGCCACCAGGGGGCCCACGGGTTCACGGTGGGGCAGCGCAAGGGCCTGCGCATCGACCGGCCCGCCTCCGACGGCAGGCCGCGCTACGTGCTGTCGATCGAGCCGGTGTCCAACACGGTCACCGTGGGACCGCGGTCGGCGCTGGAGGTCACGACGATCACGTGCGGCCGCCCGGTCTGGAACGGGCCGTCCGTCCACGACGACCCGCCCGGCCGGCTCCGCGACCTCACCGTCCAGCTCCGCGCGCACGGCGAGGTGTACGGGTGCCGCTTCGAGGAGACCGGCGACCGGCTGCACATCGAGCTGGACCGCCCGGCCACGGGCGTCGCCGCGGGCCAGGCGGCGGTGCTCTACTCCGGCGCGACCGTCATCGGCAGCGCCACGATCAGCCACGCCGTCTGATCCGAGGCCCGCGCTTCCGCGCGCGGGCAAGGCCCGGGGTGGCGCTGTCAGCCGAGGGTGACCGACTCGCCGACGGGGATCCGCCGGATGTCGGCGCCCTGCTTGTCCGACTCGAGCTTGAGCCAGCTGTCCAGCAGGCCCAGCCCCACGTCGCTGTACAGCGCGTCGTGCGTGGAGTACGCCCGCGCCGGCCGTACCGTGCGCAGGTACTCGACCATGTCCGGCAACCTGAGCCACGGCGCGGAGGTGGGCACCAGGAGGGTCGGCACGTCGGCTTCGGGCACCGTGAGCGCGTCGCCCGGGTAGAACACCTCGTCGTCGATCATGAAGCCGACGTTCTGCACGATCGGCATGTCGGGATGGTTGGCCGCGTGCCACTCGCCGAACGCCTTCACCCCGAACCCCGCCACCTCGAACGTGTCGCCGTGGCGCACCGTACGGACCTTGGCGGGCACCCCTTCCGCCGCGGCCAGCTCCTCGGCGACCGCCTCGCACGTCCAGATCTCCAGCTCCGCCGGGGCGGCCCTCAGCCGGTCGGGGACGACGTGGTCGGCGTGCTGGTGGGTGATCAGCACCGCGTCGGCGCCGTCCAGGGCCTCGGCCTCGCTGAACATCCCCGGGTCGATGACGAGGACCTTGCCGTCCTTCTCCAGCCGCACGCAGGCGTGACCATATTTGGTGAGTCTCATCTTGGAGAGCCTACGCTTGTCCCATGTTGACGTGGGAAGCCACCGGGGTCGGGTCGCAGCCGGGGCAGGATCATCTGGAGGCGGCACGGCTGGTGTTCGGCGAGCTGCCGGACCTGCCCTACCTTCCGGAGCTCCCCGCCCGGGGAGTGGGCGCGGACATGATCGGCCGTACGGCGGGGCTGCTGGTGGAGCTCCCGGTGGAGGTGCAGCCGTCGGGCTGGCGGCTGACCGGCCGGCCGGGGCGCGACCACCAGCGGGCCGTGGACCACCTCCGGCGCGACCTCGACGGCCTGGAGGAGGTGGGCCACGCCTACGAGGGGCCGTTGAAGGTGCAGGTGTGCGGCCCGTGGACGCTGGCGGGCGCGCTGGAGCTGCGCCACGGCGACAAGGTGCTGTCCGACCACGGGGCCGTGCGCGACCTGGCCGACTCCCTCGCGCAGGGCGTCGCCGAGCACATCGCGGAGGTGCGGCGGCGCCTGCCCGGCGTCACCGAGGTGGTGCTCCAGCTCGACGAGCCGGGCCTGCCGGGGGTGCTGGCCGGCACCGTGCCGACCGCCTCGGGTTTCGGCCGGCTGGCCGCCGTGGAGGAGTGGCGGGTGGAGGCGTCGCTGCGCCGGTTCCCCGCGCCGATCGTCCACTGCTGCGCGCCGTCCGTCCCGTACGACCTGCTGCGCCGCGCGGGCGTGCGCGGCGTCTCCGTGGACGCGTCCCTGGTCAGGCGGCGTGACGAGGAGGCGGTCGGCGAGGCGGTGGAGGCCGGGCTGCTGCTGTTCCTCGGCGTGGTGCCCGGCACCGACACGCGGCTGCCGGACGTGGGCGTCGTCGCCAAGCCCGCCGTGGAGCTGTGGCGGCGACTCGGGTTCCCGGCGGAGCGGCTGGCCGGGCAGGTGGTGCTCACGCCGTCGTGCGGGCTGGCCGGGGCCTCGCCCGCGTACGCGAGGGCGGCCCTGGCGGCCTGCCGGAAGGCGGCCCGGGTGCTCCGTGATGATCCGGAGGCGGGGGGCGCCGAATGACGCCCCCACCTGGCCAATCTTGTCGGTGCCCGGCGATAGCGTTCTCCCAGGGGTCGAGGAAGGAAGGGGTGCCGGCGTGAGCGAGCTGAACACCGAGGCCGGGGGCGTGCCGGTGGAGGCGCTGAAGCGGCATGCCGAGGTGTCGGAGCTGGTGGAGGAGGCCCGCTGGCGCTACTACGTGCTCGACCAGCCCACGGTCAGCGACGCCCAGTTCGACGCCTGGTTCAACGAGCTGCTGGCGCTGGAGGAGGCGCACCCCTCGCTCCAGACGCCCGACTCGCCGACCCAGAAGGTGGGCGCGCCGGTCTCCGGCGACTTCGCCAAGGTCGATCACCTCGCCCGCATGGAGAGCCTGGACAACGCGTTCAACGCCGCCGACATGGCCGCCTGGCAGGCGCGCGCCGAGCGGCTCGCCGAGCGCGACCCCGGCCCCTACCTCGTGGAGCTCAAGATCGACGGGCTCGCGATCGCGCTCGTCTACCGCGACGGCAGGCTGGAGCGCGGCGCCACCCGGGGCGACGGCCGCACCGGCGACGACGTGACGGCCAACGTCCGCACCATCAGGGGCGTGCCCCACCGGCTGACGGGCGACGACGTGCCCAGCCTGGTCGAGGTGCGCGGCGAGGTCTACATCCCGGTCGCCGACTTCAGGACGCTCAACGAGCAGCTCGTCGAGCAGGGCAAGCCCCCCTTCGCCAACCCGCGCAACTCCGCGGCCGGCACCCTGCGGCAGAAGGACCCGCGCATCACCGCGCAGCGGCCGCTCCGCATGATCGTCCACGGGGTCGGCGTCTGGGAGGGCGCCACCCCGCCGCGCACCCAGTCCGAGATGTACGAGCGGCTGCGCGCCTTCGGGCTGCCGGTGAGCGACCTGTACCAGGTCGTGGGCAGCGCGGCCGAGGTCAACGAGTTCATCGAGCACTACCACGTCCACCGGCACGACCCCGCGTACGAGATCGACGGCGTGGTGGTCAAGGTGGACGACTTCCGCCTCCAGAGGGAGCTGGGCTCCACCTCGCGGGCGCCGCGCTGGGCGATCGCCTACAAGTACCCGCCGGAGGAGGTCAACACCAAGCTCCTCGAGATCCAGGTGGGCGTGGGCCGCACCGGCCGCGTCACGCCGTTCGCGGTGATGGAGCCGGTGACCGTGGCCGGGTCCACGGTGGAGCGGGCCACCCTGCACAACGCCGCGATCGTGGTCAAGAAGGGCGTGCTGATCGGCGACACCGTGGTGCTGCGCAAGGCCGGCGACGTCATCCCCGAGGTCGTCGGGCCGGTGACGGCGCTGCGCGACGGCTCCGAGCGGGAGTTCGTCATGCCGACGCACTGCCCCGAGTGCGGCACCGAGCTGGCCTACGAGCGTGAGGGCGACGCCGACCTGCGCTGCCCCAACGCCCGCGGCTGCCCCGCGCAGATCCGCGAGCGCCTCTACTTCGCGGCCGGGCGCAGCGCCCTCGACATCGACGGCCTGGGTTACGTCGCGGCCACCGCGCTCAGCCAGCCGCTGCCGCCGCAGGAGCCGGTGGTGCGCACCGAGGCCGACCTGTTCGACCTGACGCTCGACCAGCTCATCCCGATCCGGTCCGTGGTGCGCGACATGGACAGCGGCCTGCCCAAGATCGACGCGAAGACGGGCGAGGAGAAGGTCGTCTCGTTCTTCTCCAACCTCAACGGCGAGGCCAGCCAGAACGCGCTCAAGCTCATGGAGTCGCTGGAGCAGGCCAAGCAGGTGCCGCTCTGGCGCGTCCTGGTGGCGCTGTCGATCCGTCACATCGGCCCGCCCACGGCCAGGCTGCTCGCCGGCGAGCTGCGCTCGATGGACGCCATCATGAACGCCTCGGAAGAGGAGCTGGCTGCGGTCAAGGACATCGGGCCCCGTACGGCGGCCACGATCCGCGAGTGGTTCCAGGTCGACTGGCACCGCGAGATCGTCGAGCGCTGGCGCGCGGCCGGGGTCCGCATGGAGGACGAGCCGGCGCCGGAGAAGGGGCCGCAGATCCTCGACGGGCTCACGTTCGTGGTGACGGGCACGCTGGAGGGCTACACGCGCGACTCCGCGGCCGAGGCGCTCACCAGCCGGGGCGGCAAGGTGTCGGGGTCGGTGTCGAAGAAGACCTCGTTCGTGGTCGTCGGGGAGAACGCCGGGTCCAAGTACGACAAGGCGGTCAGCCTGGGGGTGCCGATCCTGGACGAGGCGGGCTTCGAGGTCCTGCTCAAGGACGGGCCGGAGGCGGCGGCCAAGGCGGCGGTGACGCCGGAGGGGTGACCGGGCCCGATCGCCGCCCCGCCCGGATCGGGCGCCATGAGGCAGGGGCGAGGTCCTGTGTGACACGACGCGGGGGGAGACGGCCGGTTACTTGTGTGCCAGGGCTCGGGCAGCAGGCCGGGTTCTTGTATGACACCACGTGGGGAGGAGGCCGGTTCCCTACGTGACACGACGTGGGGAGGAGGCCGGTTCCCTACGTGACACGACGTGGGGAGGAGGCCGGTTCCCTACGTGACACGACGCGGGGAGCGGGGCGGGGCGCTGGGCGACACGCCCGGGGAGCGCACGGATCACATCGGCGGGGAGCAAAAGGGCCGAAAGCCGCCGCGCAGGTACAGAGCGTCGATATGCTGGCTACACAGTGTGCTTTCCGGGCATATGTCCGAAAGGAGAAGTGACGGAACGTACGCGCTTGGTTTCGCGAAGTGGGGTAAAGGTCGTACCCTCCCATAGTGACCTGATGGGGGTTCTGTTTACCGATGACTGACCCAACCGACACCCGCGACACAGGACCACGCGTCGGCACGCCCCTGTGGGCGTACCTCGCGGGCATCACCGTGATCGGCTTCACCGCCCTGATCGTGGCCCTGCTGAGGCTGGATCCCGCGCCCCTGGTGGAGCTCGCCCGCACGCCCCTGTTCTGGGTGCTGGCCGTGCTGGTCATCCTGGGAGAGCTGCGGCCCGTGATGGTGTCCTCCGCGGCCGTGGTGGGCGGCACCTACCCCTCCACGATGTTCACCTTCGCCGTGCTGCTGCACTTCGGCCTGCCCGTGGCGGTGCTCATGCAGTGCGTGGCCGTCGTGATCAACGGTGTGGTGACGCGCCGGGCGTGGCACCGGGTGATGTTCAACACCGCGCAGTCGACGCTGGCGCTGACCGCCGCCGCCGTGGTGCTGGGCGTGTTCGGCATCATGCCGAGCCCGGCGCGGCCGTGGGTGCCCGACGGCAGCGACCTGGCCGCGCTCGGCATCGCCGGCGTCGCCTACTTCGCCATCCGGGCCGCGCTGGTCAGCGGTGCCGTCGCCCTGCACGAGCGCCGCTCGATCGTGCGGGTGCTCAGGGCCTCGGCCGGGCCGCAGAGCCTCGTGTACGCGGGCCTGCTCGGTCTCGCGCCGCTGGTCGTGGTCGTCATGGGCCAGGCGCCGGAGATGGTGCCGCTGTTCGTGGCGCCGCTGGCCGCCGTCTACTTCACCGCCACGCTGTCGATGCGCCGCGACCACCAGGCCATGCACGACGAGCTGACCGGCCTGCCCAACCGCAAGATGCTCATCGTCAGCACCGAGGAGGCGCTGGCCGAGGCCCGCCAGGACGAGCGGGTCGGCCTGTTCCTGCTGGACCTCGACCGGTTCAAGGAGGTCAACGACACGATGGGGCACCCGGTGGGCGACCGGCTGCTGCAGATGGTCGCCCACCGGCTCACCCACTCCGTGCGTCCGGGCGACGTCGTGGCCCGGCTGGGCGGCGACGAGTTCGCCGTGCTCCTGCCCTCCATCCGCGACGCCCACGCGGCACGCGAGGTGGCGGCCCGGTTGCGGGCGGCCCTGACCGAGCCCGTGCGCCTGGAGGGCATGACGTTCGATCTCGACGGCTCGGTCGGCATCGCCCTCTACCCCGACCACGCCCCCGACTTCGAGCTGCTGCTGCAACGCGCCGACGTGGCCATGTACCTCGCCAAGGAGAGCCGCACCGGCGTGGAGCTCTACCAGCCGAACAAGGACCGCAACTCGCCCGAGCGTCTCAACCTCCTCGGCGACCTGCGCCGCGCCGTCGACAACGGCGAGCTGCGGCTGCACTACCAGCCCAAGGTGAGTCTCACCGACGCGGCCGTCCACGGGGTGGAGGCGCTGCTGCGCTGGCGCCACCCGGTGCACGGGCCGATCGCGCCGTCGGAGTTCATCCCGCTGGCCGAGCAGTCCTACCTGATGCGCCAGCTCACCGCGTACGTCATCGACAGCGCGCTGGAGCAGGCGGCCCGCTGGTGGCACACGGGCCTGCGGGTGCGGATCTCGGTCAACATCTCGGCCCGCGACCTGCTCGACTCGGCGCTGCCGGAGCAGCTGGAGATGGGGCTGGCCAAGTACCAGCTCCCGCCGGCCGCCATCCAGCTGGAGGTCACCGAGCGCATCCTCATGGGCGACCAGGTCTACCAGCACGAGGCGATCAAGGCGCTGGCCGCGCTCGGGGTGCCGCTCGCGCTGGACGACTTCGGCACCGGCTACTCCTCGCTCATCCGGCTCCAGCGGCTGGCCATCTCCGAGGTCAAGATCGACGCGTCGTTCGTGCGGCGGATCGCCGAGTCCGAGGACGACGCGCGAATCGTGCGCTCGATCGTCGACCTGGTCCGCTCGATCGGGCTGCGCTCGGTCGCCGAGGGCGTCGAGACGGACGCGGTCGCCCTGCGGCTGGCGGAGATGGGCTGCGACCTCGGCCAGGGCTGGCTGTTCGGCAAGCCGATGCCCCCGGCCGACGCCACGGCCTGGCTCCGCGACCGCTTCGACCCCTCCACCTCGGACATCGAGTACGGCTACCGCCCGGAGGTCACCCAGACGGCGTAGGAGATAGGAGTACACTTCGTCGAAGTACACTCCTACATCCTTGGGCGGTTTGTGTGTTCCCCAAGCCCGAGCGTGTCTTCGCCCGTGACTTCGAATGGCGGCACCTGGCTCGCTTCGCCGCCGGCGTCGGCCGCCGTCCCCAGCTCGGCGTCGTCAGCGGGCGCCGCCGCCAGGGCAAGACCTTCCTGGTGGAGGCGCTGGCGCGAGAGACCGGCGGGTTCTACTTCGGAGCGACCGAGGCCACCGAGACCGAGTCGCTGCACCTGTTCTCCACCGCGCTCACCGAGCATGTCCAGGAGCCGACGCCGTACCGGTTCGGTGACTGGGACGAGGCCATGCGCCGGCTGTTCGCGATCAGCGCCGAGCGGCGCGAGCTCATGGTCATCGACGAGTTCCCCTGTCTGAGCAAGGTCTCGCCTGTACTCCCGTCGATCATCCAGCGGGAGATCGACCGGGCCATCGCCGATGACCGGCCCGCGTCGTTGCTGCTGTGCGGGTCCGCGATGTCCGTCATGGGCCGCCTGCTGGCCGGCGGCGCGCCGCTGCGCGGCCGGGCGTCCATGGAGCTGGTCGTCCGCCCCTTCGACTACGACCTGGCCGCCCGGTACTGGCGGATCGACGATCCGCGGCTCGCCGTACAGGTGCATGCTGTCGTCGGCGGCACGCCGGCCTACTTGCGTTTCGTGGGGGGCGACACGCCCGCAGGGCCAGGTGACTTCGACGACTGGGTGCAGCGGACCGTGCTCGACCCGGGCACCCCGCTGTTCCGCGAGGCGCGCTACCTCCTGGAGGAGGAGGCGGACGTGCGTGACTCGGCGCTCTACCACTCGGTGCTGGCCGCGGTGGCGACGGGCAACGGCACTCGGGGCGGGATCGCCGCCTACATCGGGCGCAAGGCCGCCGACATCGGCCATCACCTCAACGTGCTGGAGGACAGCTCCCTGCTGCGCCGGGAACCCGACGTCTTCCGCCCCTCCCGCTCGGTCTATCACGTGTGCGAGCCCCTGGTCACCTTCTACCAGGTGGTGATGAGGCCGCGCTGGGGCCTGCTGGAGAGCGGTCGGGCGGCGGCGGTCTGGAAGGACTCGCGTGGCCGGTTCAGCGACCAGGTCCTCGGCCCGCACTTCGAGGAGATGTGCCGGGCGTTCGCGCGTGTGGAGGACGTTTTCGGCGAGCTGCCCGGTGAGGTGGGCGCCGGAGTGGTCACCGACACGGCGGAGCGCCGCCAGATCGAGGTGGACGTCGTCGTCTTCGCCCCCGCCATTCCGGGCGAGCCCCGCCGGATCCTGTCCCTGGGGGAGGCGAAGTGGGGCAGGACGATGGGGGCCGGGCACAGCGGCCGCCTCCGGCGGGCCAGGGAGCTGCTGGGAGCCAAGGGCTACGACGTGCGCGACACCGTGCTGGCCTGTTACAGCGGCCTCGGGTTCGACGGCGCGCTGCTGGGGGAGCGGGACGTCAGGACCGTCGGCCTCGCGGAGCTGTACGGGTGAGTGCGGGCGGGGCGCGTGTTTCCAGGTGGTTAATGGTTCGGAGGCGATCCGTCAAGGCCCCTAGGATGTGAGTGTCCAAACTCCATCCACGAAACGGGTTCAACGACTCATGTCCGCCATAACCCGCGACGAGGTCGCACACCTGGCCCGGTTGTCCAGGCTGGCGCTCACCGACGACGAGCTCGACCACTACGCCACGCAGCTCGATGCCATCATCGAGTCGGTCGCGAAGGTAGCCGAGGTCGCCGCCGAGGACGTGCCGCCGTCGTCGCACGCGCTCCCGCTGACCAATGTCTTCCGTGCCGACGAGGTGCGACCGTCCCTGACGCCCGAGCAGGCGCTCTCCGGCGCCCCCGCCGTCGAGGACGACCGCTTCCGGGTGCCGCGCATCCTCGGGGAGGAGGCATGAGCCTGATTCGTAAGACCGCCGCCGAGCTCGGCGCGATGATCGCGGCCGGCGAGGTGTCGGCCGTCGAGGTGGCCGAGGCGCACCTCGACCGCATCGCCGAGGTCGAGCCGAAGGTCAACGCGTTCCTGCACGTCGACCGGGAGGTGACGCTCGGCCAGGCGCGCGCCGTCGACGAGCGGCTGCGCGCCGGTGAGCGGCTCGGCCCGCTGGCCGGCGTGCCCATCGCGCACAAGGACATCTTCGCCACCGAGGACATGCCGACCACGGCCGCGTCCAAGATCCTCGAAGGCTGGCACCCGCCGTACGACGCGACCGTCACGCGCCGCCTGCGCGAGGCCGGGCTGGTCATCCTGGGCAAGACCAACCTGGACGAGTTCGCGATGGGCTCCTCCACCGAGAACTCCGCCTACGGCCCGACCCGCAACCCGTGGGACCTGGACAGGATCCCGGGTGGCTCGTCGGGTGGTTCGAGCGCGGCCGTCGCCGCGTACGAGGCGCCGCTGTCGACCGGTACCGACACGGGCGGCTCGATCCGGCAGCCCGCGGCGGTCACCGGCATCGTCGGCATGAAGCCGACCTACGGTGGATCGTCCCGCTATGGCCTGATCGCGTTCGCCAGCTCGCTCGACACGCCGGGCCCGTTCGCCCGCAACGTGCTGGACGCGGCGCTGCTGCACGAGGCGTTCTCCGGGCACGACCCGATGGACTCGACCTCGATCGACGCGCCGGTGCCCTCCGTGGTGGAGGCGGCCCGGCAGGGCGACGTGGCGGGCCTGCGGGTCGGCGTGGTCAAGGAGTTCGGCGGCGACGGCTACCAGCCCGGCGTGCTGGCCCGCTTCCACGAGGCCGTGGCGGTGCTGGAGTCGCTCGGCGCCAAGGTCGTCGAGGTGTCCTGCCCGTCGTTCGCGACCGCGCTGCCCGCGTACTACCTGATCGCGCCGTCGGAGTGCTCCTCCAACCTGGCGCGTTTCGACGCCATGCGGTACGGCCTGCGCGTCGGCGACGACGGCACCCGCAGCGCCGAGGAGGTCATGGCGCTGACCCGGGCCGCCGGCTTCGGCCCCGAGGTCAAGCGGCGCATCATGCTGGGCACCTACGCCCTGTCGAGCGGCTACTACGACGCCTACTACGGCCAGGCGCAGAAGGTGCGCACGGTCATCTCGCGCGAGTTCGAGGCCGCCTACCACCAGGTGGACGTGCTGGTCTCGCCGACGACGCCCACGACGGCGTTCCCGATCGGCGAGCGCGCCGACGACCCGATGGCGATGTACCTCGCCGACCTGTGCACGATCCCGACCAACCTGGCCGGCAACGCGGCCATCTCGGTGCCGTGCGGCCTGGCCGACGAGGACGGCCTGCCGGTCGGCCTGCAGATCATGGCCCCGGTGCTGGGCGACGACCGCTGCTACCGGGTCGGCGCCGCGGTCGAGAAGGCCCTGGAGAGCCGCTGGGGCGGCCCGCTGCTGAAGGAGGCTCCGGCACTGTGACGGACACCGGTACGACCACGAAGATGCCCTACGACGAGGCGCTCGACCGGTTCGAGCCGGTGCTCGGCCTGGAGACGCACGTCGAGATGGGCACCGCGTCGAAGATGTTCTGCAGCTGCCCGACCACGTTCGGCGCGCCGCCCAACACGCACGTGTGCCCGACCTGCCTGGCGCTGCCCGGCTCGCTGCCGGTGGCCAACGCGAAGGCGATCGAGTCGACGATCCGCATCGGCCTGGCGCTCAACTGCTCGATCGCCGAGTGGTGCCGCTTCGCCCGGAAGAACTACTTCTATCCGGACATGCCGAAGAACTACCAGATCTCCCAGTACGACGAGCCGCTCTGCTTCGACGGCTACGTCGACATCGAGGTCGAGGGCAAGACGGTGCGCATCGAGATCGAGCGGGTCCACCTGGAGGAGGACACCGGCAAGTCCACCCACATGGGCGGCGCGACCGGTCGCATCCACGGCGCCGACTACTCGATCGTCGACTACAACCGGGCCGGCATCCCGCTGGTCGAGATCGTCACCAAGCCCATCCCGGGCACCGACCGGCTGGCGCCGGAGGTGGCCAAGGCGTACGTCACCGAGCTGCGCGAGATCATGCGCTCCCTCGGCGTCTCCGACGTGCGCATGGAGGAGGGGTCGCTGCGCTGCGACGTCAACGTCTCGCTCATGCCGCGCGGCTCGTCGGAGTGGGGCACCCGCACCGAGACCAAGAACGTCAACTCCCTGCGCAGCGTCGAGCGGGCGGTGCGCAGCGAGATCGAGCGGCAGGCCGCGGTCCTGGCCGGCGGCGGCCGGATCGTGCAGGAGACCCGCCACTTCCACGAGGACACCGGCACGACCACGTCCGGCCGGTCCAAGGAGGAGGCGCAGGACTACCGCTACTTCCCCGAGCCCGACCTGGTGCCGATCGCGCCCGACCCGGCGTGGGTGGCCGAGCTGAAGGCGGCCCTGCCGGAGCTGCCGTCGGTCAAGCGCCAGCGGCTGCAGGCCGAGTGGGGGCTGTCCGACCTGGACATGCAGGCCATGCACAACGCCGACGCGATCGACCTGGTCGAGGCGACGGTGGCGGCGGGCGCTCCGGCGGCCGACGCGCGCAAGTGGTGGATGGGCGAGCTGGCCCGCCGCGCCAACGAGACCGGCGTCGCGCTCGCCGAGCTGCCGATCACGCCGGCCCAGATCGCCCGCGTCACCGAGCTGGTGGCCTCCGGCGCGCTCAACGACAAGCTCGCCCGCGAGGTGCTCGAAGGCGTGCTGAACGGCGAGGGCACGCCGGACGAGGTGGTCGACAAGCGCGGCCTCAAGATCGTCAACGACGAGGGCGAGCTGTCGGCGATCATCGACGAGGTCCTCGCCGGCAACGCCGACGCGGTCGAGAAGGTCCGCTCCGGCAAGATCGCGGCGGTGGGCGCGCTGGTCGGCGGCGTGATGAAGGCCAGCCGTGGCAAGGCCGACGCGGCCCGGGCACGGGTGCTGATCCTGGAGAAGCTGGGCGTCTCCGAGTAGGCGCGCACCGACGTAGGCGCGCACCGACGTATGTGCGCACCGAGGTAAGTGCGCTCAGGACGCGCGAAAGGTCCCGCCGGCACCTGAACGGCGGGACCTTTCGCACATCCCCTTGACGCCTCCCCTGAAGAAGCACTGACGCCAGTGCCCCCCAGGGCGGCGGCTAATCCTCTTCGTGGATGACGGCCGGCGCCAGGTCCTTCCGCACGGCCAGCCTGCGCACCACCGGCGTGAGCAGCGCCGCCAGCGCGAGCACCAGCAGCACCACGGCGACCGGGCTCTTGACCAGCACGGTGACGTCGCCCGCGCCGATGGCCAGGGCCCGGCGGAGCTGGATCTCCGCCATCGGGCCGAGGATCATGCCGATGACGGCCGGCGCGACGGGCAGCCCGAAGCGGCGCATCGCGAACCCGAGCAGTCCCAGCACGAACAGCACGACCAGGTCCACCACGGTCCCGTTCAGGGCGTAGACGCCGAGGGCGGCGAACACCACGATCCCGGCGTACAGGTAGGGCCGGGGGATCCGCAGCACCCGCGCCCACAGCGGGGCGAGCGGCAGGTTCAGCACCAGCAGCATCGTGTTGCCGATGAACAGCGACGCGATCATGCCCCACACCAGCGCGGGGTTGTGGTCGAACAGCTGCGGACCGGGCTGCAGGCCGTACTGCTGGAAGGCGGCCAGCAGGATCGCGGCCGTCGCCGAGGTCGGCAGGCCGAGCGTCAGCAGCGGCACGAGCGTGCCCGCCGCGGAGGCGTTGTTGGCCGCCTCCGGCCCGGCCACGCCCTCGATGGCGCCCTTGCCGTACTCCTCGCGGGCGACGCCGCGGGCCAGGCGCTTCTCGGCGGCGTACGACAGGAAGGTGGGGATCTCCGCGCCGCCGCCCGGCAGCGCGCCGAACGGGAAGCCCAGCGCGGTGCCGCGCAGCCACGGCGCCCAGGAGCGGGCCCAGTCGGCGCGGCCCATCCAGGCCCGGCCCACGGGCACCACCTCGGGCGTGGAGTGACGCAGCCGCGAGGCCACGTACAGCGCCTCGCCGAGCGCGAACAGCCCGACCGCGACGATCACCACGTCGATGCCGTCGAGCAGTTGCGGGATGCCGAGCGTGAGCCGCGCCTGCCCGGTCTGCTGGTCGATGCCGATGAGCCCGATCACCAGGCCGAGCCCGAGCGAGGCGAGGCCGCGCACGAGAGAGCGCGACAGCACGGCCGACACGGCGGTGAACGCGAGGATCGCCAGCGCGAAGTAGTCCTCCGGCCCGAACGAGATGGCGAAGGCCACCACCGCGGGGGCGGCGACGACGAGCAGCGCGGTCGCGATCGTCCCGGCCACGAAGGAGCCGATGGCGGCTGTGGCCAGGGCCTGGGCGGCCCGCCCGCGCCGGGCCATCTTGTTGCCCTCCAGCGCGGTGATCATCGACGACGACTCGCCGGGCGTGTTGAGCAGGATCGACGTGGTCGAGCCGCCGTACATGCCGCCGTAGTAGATGCCGGCGAACATGATGAACGCGCTCGCGGGCGGCACCGTGAACGTGATCGGCAGCAGCAGCGCCACAGTCATGGCCGGGCCGATGCCGGGCAGCACGCCGACGAGCGTGCCGAGCGTGACGCCGACCAGCGCGTACATGAGGTTGACCGGGGTCAGCGCGGCGCCGAACCCGTCGAGCAGGAGCTGGAGCGAGTCCACCTACAGCACCCCCCTCAGCCAGCCGCCCGGCAGCGTGACGCCGAGCCCTCTGACGAACAGCAGGTACGTGACGAGCCCGATGACCACCCCGACGACCGCCGCGCGCACCTTGTGCTCGGCGCCGAGCGCCACGGACAGCCCGAAGAACAGCAGGGCCGAGCCGATGACCCACCCGACGACGTTGAGCACGGTGACGAACGCCAGGAAGATCCCGCTGACCAGCGCGACGCTGCGCCAGTCGGCGGGCGCCCCGGCGTCGACGTCCTCGCTCTCCTCGGGGTCACCCTGGCCGCCGCGCAGCACGTCGGCCACGTAGAAGACGCCCACGACGATCATCGCGCCGCCGACCAGGGTCGGGAAGAACCGCGGGCCGAGACCGAGCTGCGAGGCCGCCGCCGACACGCCGAGCGTGCCGACGATGACGAACACGCCCAGCCCCAGCACCACGAGGGCCAGCACCAGCTCGGGCCGCCACCACCGGCGCGGCGCCTCCCCGGCCGAGGGCTCACCGGAGGGGGCGCGCACGGGTGTGTGTGGGGAGGACATCAGGACACGAGCCCCATCTCGGCGATGATGCCCTTGACCCGGGCCTGCTCGGCGTTGAGGTAGCCGGCGAACTCCTGGCCCGTCTGGAACGAGTCGATCCAGCCGTTCTTGGCGACCGCGTCCTTCCACGCCTGCGAGTCGTGCATCTTGGTCACCAGGTCGGTCAGGGCCTGCTTGTCGCCGTCGCTGATCCCGCCGGGCGCCACGAAGCCGCGCCAGTTGGCCAGCTCCACGTCCAGGCCGCCCTCCTTGAGGGTGGGCGCGTCGAGGCCGGAGATCCGCTGCCCGGAGGTGATGCCGAGGGCGCGCAGCTTTCCGGACTTCACGTGCTCGGCGAACTCGCCGATGCCCGAGACGCCGATCGTGACCTTGCCGCCGAGCAGCGCGTTGAGCGCCTCACCGCCGCCGGAGTGGGCGATGTAGTTGACCTGCTTGGGGTCCACGCCCGCGGCCTTGGCCATGAGGCCGGCCACGATGTGGTCGGTGCCGCCGGCCGAGCCGCCGGCCACGGAGACCTTGGCCGGGTCCGCCTTCCAGGCCGCGACCAGGTCGGAGAGCTGCTTGAGCGGGGAGTCGGCCGGGACCACGACGATCTCGTACTCCTCGGTCAGCTTGGCGACGGGCGTCGTCTCGGCCAGCGTGACCTTGGACTTGTTCTGCTCGATCGCGCCGAGCATGACCAGGCCCATGGTCATCAGCAGGTTGCCGTTGCCCTTCTCGCCGGCGAGCTGGGACAGCCCGATGGTGCCGCCGGCGCCGGGGACGTTGTAGACCTCGACCCTGCGCTTGGGGTCGGCGGACTTGATCGCCTGCTCGGCGACGCGGGACGTCTGGTCCCAGCCGCCTCCGGGGGAGGCGGGCGCCATGATCCGAAGGGCGCTGGTGCCGCCGGAGGCGGCGCCGCCACCGGCGTTCTCTCCGCAGCCGGTCAGGGCCGTGACGGAGATCGCCGCCAGGGCGGCGAGTATACGCAGACGCATGAGAACTCCAAGGGGGGATTTCACGGTATGAAATCTGGATGGTGAAGTCCGTCCCAGGCAGAGTCGAGCTTTATCCGATAGTCGTCGTTTAGGTCTTTTTGGTCGCTACCCGCCTGTGACCTGCGGGTGTTTCCATGAGTCGGGTGAGACGGGTACGTGACGCGTCCCTGGGGACGCAGCTCTTCGTGCTCCAGATGGTGATCGTGCTGCTCGCCGTCGGGGGCACCGCCGGCGTGTGGGCCGAGCACACGCGCGACCAGCTCGACGCGCTGCACCAGCAGCGGGCGCTGGCCATCGCCCAGTCCGTGGCCGCGCTCCCGCAGGTGCGCGACGCCTTCGACCTCAAGAACCCCGAGACGGTGCTGCAGCCGCTCGCGGCCAGCGTCCAGCACTCCACCGGCGCCGACTACGTGGTGATCGCCAACCGCGAGCAGACCCGCTACGCCCACCCCAACACCGCGCTCATCGGCCGCAAGCTGTCCACCGACGGCACCGCCGTGCTCACCACGGGCCGCAGCTGGGTCGGCACCGAGACGGGCACCATCGGCACCACGGTGCGCGGCAAGGCGCCGGTCTTCGACGAGTACGGCGAGGTCATCGGCCTGGTGTCGGTGGGGGTGCTGGAGACCACGGTCACCGGCCAGCTCGCCGGCGCGCTGCCGCCGCTGCTGTGGACCGCGCTGGCCGTCCTGGTGGCGGGGCTCGCGCTGGCGGGGTTGATCACCGCGCGGGTGCGCAGGCAGACGTTCGGGCTGGAGCCCGCCGAGATCGCCGCGCTGCTGGAGCAGCGCGAGGGTGTCCTGCACGGCGTGAAGGAGGGCGTGCTCGCCCTCGACCTCACCGGCAGGGTGACGCTGGTCAACGACGCCGCCCGCGAGCTGCTCGGCGAGGTGGGGGAGGACCTGAGGCGCATGCCGGTCTCCGACCGCATGCGCGACGTGCTCGGCGGCGC
The DNA here is from genome assembly GCF_040605905.1 of Nonomuraea sp. NPDC005501. NCBI lineage: Bacteria > Bacillati > Actinomycetota > Actinomycetes > Streptosporangiales > Streptosporangiaceae > Nonomuraea > Nonomuraea sp. NPDC005501. The sequence goes on from NZ_JBEXDT010000023.1 coordinate 47,727, forward strand.
CGACCCCGGCGAGGACCGGATCGTGCTGCACGGCGACCGCGTGCTCGTGCTCAACCGCACCCCCGTGTCCGTACGCGGCCAGCACCGGGGCTGGGTGGTGACCCTGCGCGACCGCACCGAGCTGGTACGCCTGGCCCGCGAGCTGGACGACACCAGCAGCGCCACCGAGGCGCTGCGGGCCCAGGCGCACGAGTTCGCCAACCGCATGCACACGGTCGTCGGGCTGCTGGAGCTGGGAGAGCACGACGCCGCGATCGGCTTCATCACCCGCGGCACCGGCGCCGCCTACGCCGCCGACCTGCGCGAGCGGGTCCAGGAGCCGACGCTCGCGGCGCTGCTGCTGGCCAAGTCGGCCGAGGCGGGCGAGCGCGGAGCGCGGCTGGTGCTGTCCGACGACTCGGCGGTGCCCGAGGGATCGCTCGGCGACCCGCGGGACGCCGTCCTGGTGGTCGGCAACCTGGTGGGCAACGCGATCGACGCGCTCGACGGAGCGCCCGGCACGATCGAGGTGTCGGTACGGGCCGACGCGGACGGTCTGCGGGTGCGGGTGGGCGACTCCGGCCCCGGCATCGCGCCGGACCTGGTGGAGGAGGTGTTCCGGGAGGGGTTCACCACCAAGGCCGCCCACTCGGGGCCGCGCGGGCTGGGCCTGGCGCTGACCCGGCAGGCATGCCTGCGCAGGGGCGGCTGGGTGAAGGTGCGCAACGAGCGGGGCGCGGTCTTCACGGCCCTGCTGCCGCCCCAGGTGGAGGCGGTGGCGCGATGACACGCGGCGGCGAGGACCGGCGGGACGCCGGCACGGCCGGGACCGGCGACGACGGGGCGGAGCTGCGCGTGCTGGTCGTGGACGACGACTTCATGGTGGCGCGCATCCACAGCGGCTACGTGGCGCGGATCCCCGGCTTCCGGGTGGTCGCGACCGCGCACACCGGCGCGGACGCGCTGGCCGAGGCCGCCCGGCACCGGCCCGACCTCGTCCTGCTCGACATCTACCTGCCCGACATGTCCGGCCTGGACGTGCTCAAGGACCTGCGCGACACCGACGCGCTGGTGATCAGCGCCGCCCGCGACGTGCCGACCGTCAAGGAGTCCATGCGCCGCGGCGCGGTCAACTACCTGATCAAGCCGTTCACCGCGGACGCCCTGGCCGAGCGGCTCCGGCAGTACGCCGAGACCCGCAGGCGGCTCACCTCCATCGGCCCCGAGGCGCGGCAGGACGACGTGGACCGGCTCTTCGGCACGCCGACCTCGGCCGCGTCCCTGCCCAAGGGCCTGTCGCCGGCCACCTGCGCCCTGGTCGCCGAGACATTGCGCGAGGCGGGCGGCGATCTGTCGGCGGCCGAGGCCGCCGAGCTGGCGGGCCTGTCGCGGGTCAGCGCCCGTCGTTACCTGGAGTTCCTGTGCGCGGAGGGCCGGGCCGAGCTGAGACCCCGGTACGGCAGCGCCGGTCGTCCCGAACATCGCTACCAGTGGAGAGGATGACACCCTTCCGTAGCCGTATTCCGTGACATATCCCCATGCTCGTGCCTTACTGTTGCCTGAAGATGTGGCTGCGGAGCGGGAGGAGATTGAGGCGTGCGTAACGCCGGGCCGATCGACTCGCCGACCGATCCCTTCTCCTCGGTGCCCCTGCCCAGTTCGGGCACCACGAGCAGGAAACCGCGGATCGAGGGCCTGCCCCCCGGAGTGTCCCGGGACATCTTCGGCCCCACCGGACCGCCCGTGCCGCCGGAGCCCCGCACCGCGCCGGCCCCCGGACCGGGCGGCCCCGCGAACGGCTCGCCGGACGGCGCCCCCAACGGCGACGGCACCCCCGCCGGCAAGAGCGCGCTGCCTCCGATGGCGGCCCCCGTGCAGCCGTGGCCGGTGAGCCGTACCCGGGTGGACCCGCCGCGCGGCCCCGTCTTCGGGATGCCCGAGCTGCCGGAACGGCCCGAGCGGACACCCTCCCTCCTCGACCCCGAGCCGCCCCGCCGCGGCCGTCTGCTGCCCGCCCTCCTGCTGGTCGTCGTGGCGCTGGCCGTGCTCGCGTACCTGGTGCCCGCCGTGCTGATGTCGGGCTCCGTCTTACGCGGCACCCGCGTCGGAGGCGTGGACATCGGCGGCCTGACGGTCACCCAGGCGGCCGACAAGCTCCGCGACCGGCTGGCCGTCAAGCTCAACAAGCCCGTCACCGTGGACATCGGCGGCCAGAAGGAGATCATCCAGGCCGACGAGGCCGGGCTGGAGCTCGACGTGGTCGGCACGATCGGCCAGGCGCGCAGCGGCTTCCCCAGCCCCGTCGACGTGTGGCGGGGCCTGACCGGGACCGTCGACCTGGAGCCGAAGGTCACCATCGACGTCGCCCAGCTCACCCGGACCGTCGAGGGGCTCGCCGAGAGCCACGACAAGGTGCCGCGCGAGGGCCGGGTCACCTTCGACGGGCTGCGGCCGGTCGCGACGGAGCCGCGCGACGGCGTGCTCCTCGACCGGGACGACGCGGTCCGCGCCATCGACGCCGCCTTCCGCGCCGGCCGCGAGCTGGCCCCCCTCACCCTGCGGCCCGCCAAGCCCGAGAGCACGCCCGAGACCGTCGCCAAGGCCAAGGCCCTGGCCGAGCAGGCCGTCGCGGCCCCCATCACCCTCGCCCTGAACGGCAGGCAGGCCCAGATCCCACCCGCGATGATCGCCGCCAACCTCACCTTCGCCGTCGGCGAGGACTCCGAGGACGGCGAGCTGACCCCCCGCTTCGACGCCGAGAAGGCCCTCGCCACCGTGGAGAGCGGCCTCATCGACGAGGCGCAGGCGCCCCGCGACGCCACCTACGACATCGTGAACGGCAAGCCCGTCCTCGTCCCGGCCCGCACCGGCAGGGGAGTGGACCCCGACCGCCTAGCCGCCGACGTGGCCCGGGTCGTCGCCGGACAGGGCAGCCGCGTCGTCCCGGTGAAGCTCGCCACGGTCAAGCCCGAGGTGGCGACGAGCCAGGTGAGCGGCCTCGGCATCAAGGAGAACGTCGGTGAGTTCACCACCACGTTCGAGTGCTGCCAGCCCCGGGCCACCAACATCCAGCGGATGGCCGCCCAGCTCGACGGCCGCGTGGTCCGGCCGGGCCAGACGTTCTCGCTGAACGACGCCACGGGGGAGCGCACCCGCGAGGGCGGCTACGTGGAGGCGGGGCAGATCGTCGGCGGCCGGCTCGTCAACATCGTCGGCGGCGGCGTCTCCCAGTTCGCCACGACCCTCTACAACGCGGCGTACTTCGCCGGGTTCGAGGACGTCGAGCGCACGCCGATGGACTACTACGCCGTGCGGTATCCCGCCGGCCGCGACGCGGCGCTGCTCTACCCGGACCGGGACCTGAAGTGGCGCAACGACTCCGACCACGGGGTGCTCATCAAGACCGCCACCACGGGCACGTCCGTCACGGTCACGCTGTGGAGCACCCGGCGCTACGACAAGATCCAGGCGATCGAGTCGGAGAAGCGGGACTTCACCCCGTTCCGCACCCAGACCAGCAGCGACCCGGCGTGCGTGCCGACCGCCGGCGTGCAGGGCTTCACGGTCGACGTCACGCGGGTGTTCGTCAACGACGGCAAAGAGGTCAAGCGCGACCGCAAGCAGACCACCAAGTACCGCCCCCAGGCCCAGGTGATCTGCGCCGCCGAGTGACGGGACCCGCCCGGCTCTACGGGATGCGGAGCGGCACCGACAGGATGCGGTCGTCGCCCCGCCGGGGCGAGCCGCGCCCGTCCTTGTTGCTGGTCGACACCCACAGCGCTCCACCGGGGGCCGCCGCCACCCCGCGCAGCCGGCCGTACCTGTCCGTGAAGCGGGCCACCGGCCGCCCCACCGAGCCGTCGGCGCCCAGCGGCACCTGCCAGAGCCGCTGCCCGCGCAGCGCGCCCATCCACAGCGACCCGCCGGCGTAGGCGAGGCCCGACGGCGAGGCGTCGGAGGTGGGCCAGACCAGCACCGGATTGGTGAAGCGCGGGTCGTCGCCGCGGCCCTCCACCTCCGGCCAGCCGTAGTTGGCGCCCGGCTTGATGAGGTTGAGCTCGTCCCAGGTGTTCTGCCCGAACTCCGAGGCGTACAGACGGCCCGAGGGGTCCCAGGCGAGGCCCTGCACGTTGCGGTGGCCGAGGCTGTACACGAGCGTGCCGAACGGGTTGCCCGGCGCGGGCGCGCCGTCCGTGGTCATGCGCAGGATCTTGCCGCCGAGGGAGTCGCGCCGCTGGGCGAGGCCGCGATCGCCGGTCTCGCCCGTGGTGGCGTACAGGTAGCCGTCGGGGCCGAACGCGACCCGGCCGCCGTTGTGGATGACGCCCTTCGGGATGCCCTGGACGATCACCTTCGGCTCACTCAGCCGGCCGCCGGCGAAGCGGTAGCGGACGATCCGGTTGTCCTCGGCCGCGGTGAAGTACAGGAACACCTGCTCGCCCTTCACCGCCACACCCATCAGCCCGCCCTCGCCGTCGGGCTCCACGCCCTGCACGGTGGCCACCTCCGTGACGCGGCCCTGCGGCGTGACCCGCACCAGCCGCGCCGAGTCCCGCTCGGTGACCAGGGCGTCGCCGCCCGGCAGGAACGCCGTCCCCCACGGCACCGCCAGGTCGCGGGCGACCGTGCGCGGCTCGCCCGGCACGGCCGCGTCGCCCGGCGGGGAGGCGGCCCCCGACGGCGCCGCCACGCCGGACTCCGCCGCCACGCTCGACTCCGCCGCCCCGCCCGTGCCCGAGCACGCTCCTACGGCCGCCGCCAGGCCCGCCACCAGAAGGATCTTCCTGAGCTTCCTCATGTGGTTCATACTTCCCCCCGGGTCGTAAGGTTCTCGGCATGAGGATCTGGGTTCCTTCCGACGCGGTGGCCGATGTCCTGTCCGACCTGCCCGGCGTGGAGTGCGCCGTGTTCGACGGCTCGGGACCGCTGCCGGAGGGCGTCGAGGAGGTCGAGGTCTGGATCCCGCCCCTCGTCACGGTGGCCGACGTGCCGGGGATCCTGGCGCGGATGACCTCCCTGCGCCTGCTGCAGACGGTGACCGCCGGCGTGGAGCCGTACCGGCCGCACGTGCCGGAGGGCGCGGTGCTGTGCAACGCGCGCGGCGTCCACGACGCGGGCACGGCCGAGTGGGCGGTCGGCGCGATGATCGCGGTGCTGCGGGAGTTCCCCGGGTTCGTGGACGCGCAGCGGCGGGGCGAGTGGACCTACCACCACACGGGCGTGCTGGCCGACGCGACCGTGCTGATCGTCGGCTACGGCTCCATCGGCGCCGCCCTGGAGCGGCGCCTCGACGGCTTCGAGGTGGACGTCGTCCGCGTGGCCCGCACCGCCCGCGACGGCGCCCAGGGCAGGGTCCACGGCATGGACGAGCTGCCCGCGCTGCTCCCCGAGGCGGACGTGGTCGTCCTGCTCGTGCCCGCCACCCCCGACACGGCGGGCATGGTCGACCCCGCGTTCCTGGCCCGGATGAAGGACGGCGCCGTGCTGGTCAACGCCGCCCGCGGCGGGGTCGTCGACACCGACGCGCTGGTGGCCGAGCTGAAGACCGGGCGGCTGCGCGCCGCGCTGGACGTGACCGCGCCGGAGCCGCTGCCCGCCGGCCATCCCCTGTGGAGCGCTCCCGGCGTGCTGATCACCCCGCACGTCGCGGGCAGCACCCCCGCCTCCGGGCGGCGGCTGCTGCGCCTGCTCCGCTCCCAGCTCCTGCGTCATCTCGCAGGTGAGCCCCTCAACAACGTCATCACCGACGCGTACTGAGAGGAATCCGGAAAGTGGCTGCACCGTGACCTTCGGTGCGTACGGTTGCTTCTACCTAAGATTCCTGACTCACTGTCAAGTAAGTTCTCGGAGCAGATTGGTCCGCGCGGTTATCAGATCGGTGACGACATCGGCGTTGTCACCACCCGGGCCCGCGCGAGCGCACACACTGGCGATGTGGCCGGCGGCCTTCGGCGGTCACTGAGCGAGTTCGAGACGGGATGGGCGACGACTGTGATCCGCTGGCGTGATCCACGTGCACCGCTGACCGCCGCCGCGGCGACCGGTGCCGCTGGTTTCGCGGCTGCGCTCCTTGCGGGCGGTCCGGCCTCGGTGACCGGCACGGTCGCCGGTGTCCTCGCGGCGCTGCTCGCCGCCGTCTCCCTGCTCACCACCTCGGCACGGCTGAACGACCACCGCCTCGCGGCGACGGGCACCCGCTGGATGGGCGGCGGCGCCGTCGTCTGGGCCGGGGGCGTGGCCCTGCGTCCGGTCGCCGAGAACACCGGCCTCATGGTGAGCTTCGCGGACCTGCTGGTCCTGCTCGGCACCGTCCTGCTGGCCGGCGGCGCGCTCATCGCGAGCGGCCGCTCCCTGCCGGGGACCGTCGTGTTACGGCTCGTCACGGACTCCTACCTGTGCGCCGTCTCGCTGTTCCTGATCGGCTGGGTGGTCGCCCTGCGCAGGGTGTACGAGCAGGCCGATCCCGCGACGTTCACCTTCACCATGCTCCCCCCGATGCTGGCGCTGCTCGTGACCTGCGCCGCGGTGCCGTCGGCGTGCAGGGGCCGGTCGGCGCCGCTGGCGGCGGCCGGGGTGGGGGTGCTGGCCACGACCACGGTCGCCGGGATCGCCGAGGCCGTCGCCCGGCTGACCGACGCCGCGCCGCCCCTGTGGAGCGTCATGCTGGCGCCCATGGCGTTCCTGCTGCTGGCCGCCGTGCCCTGGGCCGCGCGCGAGCAGGACCCGCCGCCCGCCGGCGCGTCCTTCGGCAACGTGATCGCGCTCGTGCCGCTCGTGCTCGTCGGCGTGGCCACCTGCACGCTGCTCGCCCACCTGGCGGGCGTGCGCCAGCTCGCGCCCGTGACCGGCGTCGTGGTGCTCGCCGGCTCCGCCGTCCTGCTGCTGCTCTTCCGCGTGTTCGTGCTGTCGGGCGCCAACGGCCGGCTGCGCCGCCTGGCCGCTCTCGGCGACCGCCAGCTGCGCGAGCTGGCCGAGAGCACCGGCGACGTGGTGCTGGTCTGCGACTACGAGGGCATCGTGCGGGAGATCGGCGCCGGCGTCGAGGTCACCTACGGTTACCGCCCCGACGAGCTGGTGGGCGGCACGATCTTCGAGTACATCCACCCGGAGGACGTCCCCGGCATCCAGGCGGCGCTGCGCGCGATGGGCCTCGACGACGACGGCGCGAGCCCCGGCGCCTGCCTCATCGCCTGCCGGGTACGGGCCGCCGACGGCACCTGGCGGCCCACCGAGTCGGTCGCCACCCGCCACGTGGGCGGCGAGGACCTGCTGCTCGTCACCACCCGCGACGTGAGCGACGAGGAGGCCCTGCGCAACCAGGTCGCCCACCTGACCTTCCACGACGGCGTCACCGGGCTGCCCAACCGCGCCTACTTCGAGGAGCGCACCCGGGAGGTGCTCTCCGGGCGCGCCGGCCAGGTCGCGGTCATCTTCCTCGACCTCGACGGGTTCACCTCGGTCAACGACTCCGTGGGCCACGCCAGCGGCGACTACCTGCTCGGTCAGGCCGCCCGGCGGCTGCGCGGCGCCGTACGGCCCGACGACACGCTCGCCCGGTGGGGCGGCGACGAGTTCGCGGTGCTCGTGGAGACCGGGGGAGAGGCGCAGCTCGCCGTCGACCTGGCCGAGCGGCTGCTGCGGGAGGTCTCCCAGGAGCCGTTCCGGGTGGCCGACCGCGACGTGGCGCTGACCGCCAGCGTGGGCGTCGCCTTCGCCGAGGACGAGATGCCCTCCGGCGACCTGATCCGCAACGCCGACGTGGCGATGGCGCGGGCCAAGGAGCTGGGCGGGCGCAGGGTCGAGGTGTTCGCCGCGCAGATGCACACCGACGTGGTGCGCCGGCTGGAGCTGGCCGCCGATCTCCAGCGGGCGCTCATCGAGCAGCAGTTCGCGATCGAGTACCAGCCGGTCGTCGACCTCGCCACCTCCCGCGTGACCGCCGTCGAGGCGCTGGTGCGCTGGTGGCGCGGCTCGGTGTTCGTGCCGCCCGAGCAGTTCCTCGGCCCCGCCGAGGACACCGGGCTGATCGTGCCGCTGAGCGAGTGGATCCTGCGCGAGGCGTGCCGCGAGGTGGCCGCCTGGCGGGCCTCCTCCTGGGACATCGGCCTGTCGGTCAACCTGTCGGCCCGGCAGATCACCGCGCCGCGCTTCGTGGAGACCGTCGAGGAGGCGCTGACCGAGAGCGGGCTGCCCGCCTCGGCGCTCACCCTCGAAGTCATCGAGGAGATGCTCGTCGAGGACGCCGACGAGACCATCCGGCGCCTGTCGGAGCTGCGCGCCCTCGGCGTGCGCCTGGCGATCGACGACTTCGGCACCGGGTACGCGTCGCTGGCGTTCCTCCGGCAGCTCCCGGTGGACATGATCAAGATCGACCCGTCCTTCGTGTCCGGCCTGGGCCGCGACGACACGCTCACCCTGCTCACCCGGACCATCGTCCGGCTCGGCCACGACCTCGGCCTCATCGTGGTGGCCGAGGGCATCGAGCGGCCGGAGCAGCTCGAACTGCTGCGTGAGATGGGCTGCACCCGTGGCCAGGGCTTCCTCGTGGCCAGGCCGATGGCCGCCCGCGGAGTGGACTCGCTGATGAGGACCAGTCTCACTGTTTGAGACACGCGTCCCATCAAGTTGACATGAACCCGCGATGGGCGGCTATGGTGAGGCCATGCTTCGCATGCAGATCCTCGTAGTACTTCGCTGGCGCGCAGGCCGTTAGCGAAGCACGACGACCTGCGCGCCGCCCCTTGGTCCCGCCTGACGGTGGGGCAGGGGCATTTTTTATGTCCTCAAGAGACAGCCACGCAAGGAACGAGCCGATGACCGAACGGATGACAGGTGCACAGGCCCTCGTCAGGGCTCTGGAGCACGTCGGAGTCGACACCGTGTTCGGGATCCCGGGCGGCGCCATCCTCCCGGCCTACGATCCCCTCTACGACTCGACCAAGGTCCGGCACGTGCTCGTACGGCACGAGCAGGGCGCCGGTCACGCCGCCGAGGGCTACGCCCAGGCGACCGGCCGCGTCGGCGTCTGCATGGCGACCAGCGGCCCCGGCGCCACCAACCTGGTGACCCCGCTGGCCGACGCCTACATGGACTCCGTGCCGATCGTGGCGATCACCGGGCAGGTGGCCAGCAAGGCGATCGGGACCGACGCCTTCCAGGAGGCCGACATCTCCGGCATCACGATGCCGATCACCAAGCACAACTTCCTGGTGACCGACCCGGCCGAGATCGGCCGCACGATCATGGAGGCGTTCCACATCGCCTCCACCGGCCGTCCCGGACCCGTGCTGGTGGACATCTCCAAGGACGCCCTGCAGGCCGAGACCACGTTCTCGTGGCCGCCGGTCATGCAGCTGCCCGGCTACCGCCCCGTCACCCGTCCCCACTCCAAGCAGATCCGCGAGGCCGCCAAGCTGATCGCCGAGGCCCGGCGTCCGGTGCTGTACGTGGGCGGCGGCGTCCACAAGGCGGGGGCCGCGGCCGAGCTGCGCCGGCTGGCCGAGCTGACCGAGATCCCCGTGGTGACCACGCTGATGGCGCGCGGCACGTTCCCCGACAGCCACCCGCAGCACATGGGCATGCCCGGCATGCACGGCACCGTGGCCGCGGTGGGCGCGCTGCAGAAGTCGGACCTGATCATCGGCCTCGGTGTGCGCTTCGACGACCGGGTGACCGGCGACCTGGCGTCGTTCGCCCCCGACGCCAAGGTGGTCCACGCCGACATCGACCCGGCCGAGATCTCCAAGAACCGCCACGCCGACGTCCCGATCGTCGGCGACTGCAAGGAGGTCATCGGCGACCTCGTCGCCGCCATCGAGGCGTCCGGCCAGCAGGGCGACTACGCCGCCTGGTGGGCGCTGCTCAACGGCTACAAGAAGACCTACCCGCTGGGCTACGACGAGTACGAGGACGGCTCGCTGGCGCCGCAGTACGTCATCGAGCGGCTGAGCGCGATCGTCGGGCCCGACGCCTTCTACGTGGCGGGTGTCGGCCAGCACCAGATGTGGGCCTCGCAGTTCGTCCAGTACGAGAACCCGGGGACGTTCATCAACTCGGGCGGCGCCGGCACGATGGGCTTCGCCGTCCCGGCGGCGATGGGCGCCAAGATGGGCCGGCCCGACGCCACGGTGTGGGCCATCGACGGCGACGGCTGCTTCCAGATGACCAACCAGGAGCTCGCCACCTGCGCCCTGGAAGGTGTCCCGATCAAGATCGCCGTCATCAACAACGGCAACCTGGGCATGGTCCGCCAGTGGCAGACCCTGTTCTACGACAAGCGCTACTCCAACACCGACCTGCAGTCCGTCCGCCGCATCCCGGACTTCGTCAAGCTGGCGGAGGCCTATGGTTGTGTGGGGCTGCGGTGCGAGCGTCCCGAGGACGTCGATGCCATCATCGAGAAGGCCATGGAGATCAACGACGTGCCCGTCGTGATCGACTTCGTCGTCCACGCGGACGCGATGGTGTGGCCGATGGTGGCGGCCGGCACCAGCAACGACGACATCAAGATCGCCCGTGACATGGCGCCGACGTGGGAGAACGAGGATGAGTAGGCACACGTTGTCCGTGCTTGTGGAGAACAAGCCCGGTGTCCTGGCCAGGGTGTCGGCGCTGTTCAGCCGGCGGGGGTTCAACATCGACTCGCTGGCCGTCGGCCAGACGGAGCACGACGACATCTCCCGCATGACCATCGTGGTCAACGTGGAGGAGCTCCCGCTGGAGCAGGTCACCAAGCAGCTCAACAAGCTGGTGAACGTGCTCAAGATCGTCGAGCTCGACCCGGCCCAGTGCGTCCAGCGCGAGCTGATGCTGATCAAGGTCAAGGCCGACGCCGACAACCGCTCCTCCGTGCTGGAGCTCGTCCAGCTCTTCCGCGCCCGCTGCGTCGACGTGTCGGCCGACGCCGTGACCATCGAGGTCACCGGCACCACCGACAAGCTCGAGGCCTTCGTCAGGGTGCTTGAGCCGTTCGGCATCAAGGAGCTCGTCCAGTCGGGCATGGTGGCCATCGGCCGCGGAGCCCGTTCCATCACCGACCGGTCCCTCAGGGCACTGGACCGTACCGCCTGAAAGGTTTTATGCAAGTGACCGAGATCTTCTACGACGACCAGGCCGACCTCTCGATCATCCAGGGGCGTCATGTGGCCGTGCTGGGGTACGGCAGCCAGGGCCACGCCCACGCGCTCTCCCTGCGTGACTCGGGCGTCGACGTGCGCGTCGGCCTTCCCGAGGGCTCCAAGAGCCGCGAGAAGGCGGAGAACGACGGCCTGCGCGTCCTCACCCCGTCCGAGGCCGTCGAAGAGGCCAACCTGACGATGATCCTGGCGCCGGACCACATCCAGCGCCACCTGTACGCCGAGCACGTCGCGCCCAACCTCGTCGAGGGTGACGCGCTGTTCTTCGGCCACGGCCTGAACATCCGCTACGGCCTCATCGAGGCCCCCGAGGGCGTCGACGTGTGCATGGTGGCCCCCAAGGGCCCCGGCCACCTCGTGCGCCGCCAGTTCGAGGCGGGCCGCGGCGTGCCGTGTCTCGTCGCCGTCGAGAAGGACGCCTCCGGCAAGGCGCTCGACCTCGCCCTGTCGTACGCCAAGGGCATCGGCGGCACCCGCGCCGGCGCGCTGAAGACGACCTTCACCGAGGAGACCGAGACCGACCTGTTCGGCGAGCAGGCCGTGCTGTGCGGCGGCGTGTCCGAGCTGATCAAGGCGGGCTTCGAGACGCTGATCGAGGCCGGCTACCAGCCGGAGGTCGCCTACTTCGAGTGCCTGCACGAGATGAAGCTCATCGTCGACCTCATGTACGAGGGCGGCATCTCGAAGATGTACTGGTCGGTGTCCGACACCGCCGAGTACGGCGGCTACACCCGCGGCCCGCGCGTCATCACCGACGAGACCCGTCAGGAGATGCGCCGCATCCTCGGTGAGATCCAGGACGGCACGTTCGCCCGGCAGCTCGTCGAGGAGTTCGACGGCGGCCAGAAGGACTTCTCGCGCTACCGCGAGGAGCTGGCGGACAACCCGATCGAGAAGACGGGCGCCAAGCTGCGCCCGATGATGAGCTGGCTCAAGGCCTGACATCGGGGACGCCGGCGCGGGACGCACCCCGCGCCGGCGGGCTCTCAGGAGGCGGGGACGTCCACGGGGACGAACGACGCCTCGAAGGAGTTGCGGGCGATCCGGTCGAGCTGGTCGTCCGTCATGCCCAGCTCGTCACGCAGCGCCCGGTAGTTGTCCTCCACGTACCCGCCGAAGTAGGCCGGGTCGTCGGAGTTGACCGTCACCAGCAGTCCCTCGTCCAGCATCGCGGGCAGGATGTGGTCGCGCAGCGTGGGCACGACCCGCAGCCGCACGTTCGACAGCGGGCACACCGTGAGCGGGATCCGCTCCTCACGCAGCCGCGCCACCAGCTTCGGATCCTCCATCGCGCGGATGCCGTGGTCGACGCGCTCGACCTTGAGGACGTCCAGCGCCTCCCACACGTAGTCGGGGCCGCCCTCCTCCCCGGCGTGCGCGACGCGCCGGAGCCCCTCGCCGGCGGCGATGTCGAACACGCGCCGGAACAGCGACGGCGGATGGCCCACCTCCGCCGAGTCCAGCCCCACGCCGATGAACCGCTCACGGTACGGCAGCGCCGCGCGCAGCACGGTCTCGGCCTCCTCGGCGCCCCGGTCGCGCAGGAAGCACAGGATGAGGGCGGTGGACACGGGGCTTTCGTCGAACGCCGCGGCCAGCCCGGAGAAGACCGCCTCCAGCGGGACGCCGCGCGTCAGGTGCGCCTGCGGGTCGAAGAAGATCTCCGCGTGCCGTACGCCCTGCTGCTCGGCGCGGCGCAGGTAGGCGGCGGCGAGGTCGTGGAAGTCCTGGTCGGTGCGGAGCACCGCGAGGTTGTCGTAGTAGACGTCCAGGAACGACTGGAGGTCGGCGAAGTCGTACCGGGAGCGGATCTCCTCGGTGTCGAAGGTGGGCAGCTCGACGCCGTTGCGCCGGGCGAGCTCGACGACGAGCTCCGGCTCCAGGGTGCCTTCGATGTGCAGGTGGAGTTCCGCTTTGGGACGCATGGGACCGAGTAAACCGGAACGGGGGCCGTCGCGGTATCGTGCGAACCTCTGAACTGTTGCCCCCTGACCTGGCATAACATCAAATTTTGTGAAATCGGGGGTGTTGCATGAGGCTGGCGGACCTGCCGGCGCGTGACGACATGAGCCTCACCGTCGTGACCGGCCACGACGCGCTCGACCGGGAGGTGCGGCGGGCCTACCCGACCGACCTCCCCGACCCGCGACGCTACCTGCGCTCCGGCGACCTCGTGCTCACCAGCGGCGTCTGGTACGGCGAGCCGTCCGACTGCGACACCTTCGCCGACGCGCTGTGGGCCTGCGACGTGGCGGGGCTGGTCGTGGGGCTCATCGTGCTCGGCGAGCTGCCCGAGGCGCTGGTACGGGCCTGCGAGCGGCGCGGGCTGCCGCTGCTGCTGGCCGCGCCGGACCAGTCGTTCGGGGCGATCACCGAGGCGGTCAGCGCGGAGGGGTTCGCCGCCGAGCAGCACAGGGCCGAGCGGGCCCGCGCGCAGACGCTGCTCGACGTGCTGGGGACGCAGCAGCTCGCGCCGGGCGAGGTCTCGGCCCACCTGCGGCTGCTGGGCGCCGACCCCGGGCTGCCGACCACGGCCATGGTGGTGAGCGCACCGGTCGCCGGACACGACCTGCCGGCCATGCTGCACGAGGGCCTGGCCAGGAAGGGGCGGCACCTGGTCGTCGGCGGGCGGCCGGACGAGGCGGTGGTGCTGGTCAACGGCCGCGCGACGCGCAAGAGCCTGACCGAGGAGCTGCGCGCCCTCGCCGCCGCGCGGCCCGGACTGCGGATCGCGGCCGGGATCAGCGAGGCGGCCACCAGCGTGTCCCAGCTCGGTGAGGCGCTGGAGACGGCGCGGCGCGGCATGGAGTCGGCGCTCGACGGCGAGGGACCCGTCTCGGTGATGTCCGTGGCCGACGTCGCGAGCTTCGACCTGCTGCTCGCGGGACTGCCCGGCGGGGTGCGGCGCACGTTCCGCGAGCACGTGCTCGGGCCGGTAGAGGAGTACGACGCGCGGCACGGCTCGGAGCTCATGCGCACGCTGGACGTGTTCCTGGAGACGTGCGGGTCGTGGCAGCGGGCCGCGGACGAGCTGTACGTGCACGTCAACACGTTGCGCTACCGGATGCAGCGGATCGAGGAGCTGACCGGGCGGCGCATGTCGTCGATGCGTGACCGCACGGACCTGTACCTGGCGCTCAGGTCCGTGACGTCACGGCCGAGGGCCGGGGAGGGCGCCCGCGACGAGCCGGCCCCGTGACACCACGGCCACGATGTTCTCGGTGGCCAGGTCCTCGATGCGCTCCCACGGGCGGCCGCGCAGCACGACCAGGTCGGCCCCCAGCCCCGGCGCGATCCGGCCGACCGGCGCGCCGATCGCGTCGGCCGCGTCGGAGGTGGCCGCGCGCAGCGCCGACCCGGCGTCCATGCCGAGCACCTCGGTCATCCGCACGACCTCGGCGAGCTGGTCGCCGAACTGGACATGGTGCCCGTTGGCGTCGGTGCCGAGCACGAACCGCACGCCGAGCCGGGCGGCCTCGGCGAGCAGCACGTCCCGCCTGGCCACCAGCTCGGCGGCCTTGGCCATGGCCTCGGGCGTCACCGGGACGCGGCCGGCGGCGATGGCCTCGTTGATCAGCAGCGTGGGCGCGACCGGGGTGCGGCGCGCGGCCAGCGTCTCGGCCAGGTCGCGGCTCATCAGCGTGCCGTGCTCGATCGAGTCGACGCCCTCCTCGGCGGCGACGCGGATGCCGTCCTCGGAGTGCGCGTGCGAGGCGACGAGCATGCCGAGCGCGTGCGCCTCGTCGACGACGGCCCGGATCTCCTCGCGCGTGTAGTTGCGCCAGGCGTTCTTGTCGCCGATCGACAGCACGCCGCCGCTGGTGGTGAGCTTGATGCCGTCCATCCCGGCCCGCGCCCAGGTGCGTACGAGCTTGCGGCACTCGTCGGGGCCGTCGGCCGTGGGCTTGCGCTGCGGGAACGCCGGGGGCACGAACAGGTCGTTGTGGCCGGCCGTCATGCCGACGACGCCGTGGACCTGGACGCGCGGGCCGGGCAGCACGCCGGTGTCGAACGCGCGGCGCAGCGCGATCTGCGCCTCGTCGCCGGCCAGGTCGCGCAGCGTCGTGACGCCGTTGCGCATGGCCCGCTGGGCGTGGGCGGCGCCGTGCAGCACCTGCTCGTCGCGGGTGGTGACGAGCGGCCAGGTCGCGAAGTCGGGCGGCGGCCGGTGCGGGCCCGCGTACCCGACGAGGTGGACGTGCGTGTCGACCAGGCCCGGGATGACGCACAGGTCGTCGTGCCGCTGAGCGGCGGGCCGTACCTCGCCGATGCGGTCGGGCTCCCAGTCGATGTCCACCGGGCCGCGCGCCTCGGTGCCGTCCCAGAGCAGGATTCCGTCAAGTCTCATTCTCGTCCCAGCCTCGTCTCCTCGCCGACGCTACCGGAGCCCTTCAGCGGCTGGAGGGATCTACGGACCTGCCCGGACGCTCTCGTAGGGACCTAC
Organism: Nonomuraea sp. NPDC005501; assembly: GCF_040605905.1. NCBI lineage: Bacteria > Bacillati > Actinomycetota > Actinomycetes > Streptosporangiales > Streptosporangiaceae > Nonomuraea > Nonomuraea sp. NPDC005501. Next base: position 63,285 of record NZ_JBEXDT010000023.1, read on the forward strand.
AGGGCACGGCACCGGGCGCGGAGCGGTTTCCCCTGCGTGCACGGCCGGAGCGGTCCGCAGCGGTCAAAGAGGGCCCGACGCACCACCGGATGACCGAAATTCCGTCACATGATGGTAATAATCGATGTATACCGTCCTGACCTGCGGATTCACCCGCCGCACCTCCCTCGCTCCAAGGAGAATCATGGCTCCCCTCGACCGTCGCGCGTTCCTGCGGACGACCGGTCTGGCCGGGTTGGCGCTCGGTCTGGCCGCCTGTGGCGACAACTCCGCCTCCACCGGCGGCGGTGGCGGCGAGGGTGGTCTCGGCTCGGTGAAGCTCCAGCTCTCGTGGAAGAAGAACGTCGAGTTCGCCGGCGAGTACTTCGCCGACAGCAAGGGCTACTTCAAGGCGGCCGGTTTCTCCGAGGTCGAGCTGCTGTCCGGTGGCGGCTCCGGCACCTCGGTCGAGTCGGGCCTGACCACCGGCCGGTGCTGGATCGGGCTCTCGGCCCCCACCATCACCGCGCCCGCCGTCCTCCAGGGCGCCCCCTTGAAGATCGTCGGCGCGACGTTCCAGAAGAACCCCTTCGCGGTCGTCTCCCTGTCCAAGAACCCCATCGAGGACCCCAAGGCGCTGGTCGGCAAGAGGATCGGCGTCCAGGACTCCAACGAGCTGGTCTGGAACGCGCTGCTCAAGGCCAACGGCATCGACCCGGCCAGTGTGACCCGCGTGCCGTTCCAGTCCGACCCCTCGATGCTCACCTCCGGCCAGCTCGACGGCTACGTCGGCTTCGTCACCAGCGGCCCCGTACGGCTGAAGATGCAGGGCGTGGACGCGGCCCACCTGCTGTTCGCCGACCACGGCCTGCCGCTCGTCGCCGAGACGTTCACCGTCACCCAGCAGACCATCGACACCGAGCGCGACAAGCTCAAGGCGTTCCTCACCGCGGAGATCAAGGGCTGGAAGGACGCCGTCGCCGACCCCGCCAGGTCCGCCGAGATGGCCGCCAAGACCTACGGCAAGGACCTCAACCTCGACGTCGCCGAGCAGACCGAGGAGGCCAAGATGCAGAACGAGCTGGTCGTCACCCCCGACGCCAAGGCCAACGGGCTGTTCACGATGACCCCCGAGCTGATCGAGCAGAACATCGCCTCGCTCGGCAAGGCCGGGCTCGCCGTCAAGGCCGAGCAGCTGTTCGACCTGACGATCCTGGACGAGGTCTACAAGGCCGACCCGAGCCTGAAGCTCTCATGACCGGAATCGCGATCTCGGGGCTGAGCAAGACGTTCGCCAAGGGTCTGACCGCCGTCGACGACGTCGACCTGAGCACGCCCAGGGGCTCGTTCCTGTCGCTGCTCGGCCCGTCCGGCTGCGGCAAGTCCACGGTGCTGCGCATCCTGGCCGGCCTGGAGAAGCCCACGACCGGGGAGATCCGCGTGAACGGCGAGACGCCCGAGGAGCTGCGCCGCGGCCACCACCTCGGCATCGCCTTCCAGGACTCGGCGCTGCTGCCGTGGCGCAGCGTCACCGCCAACATCCGGCTGCCCCTGGAGGTCGCCGGGATCCGGCCCGAGCCCGGGGCCGTCGAGGACCTGGTCAAGCTGGTCGGGCTCGAAGGCTTCGAGAAGGCCAGACCGGCCGAGCTGTCCGGCGGCATGCGCCAGCGCGTGTCCATCGCCCGCGCCCTCGTGGTCAGGCCCAGCGTGCTGCTGCTCGACGAGCCGTTCGGCGCGCTGGACGACATGACCCGGCAGCGGCTCAACCTGGAGCTGCTGCGCATCTGGACCGAGAAGCCCGCCACCACGCTCATGGTCACCCACGGCATCGGCGAGGCGATCTTCCTGTCGGACGTCGTGGCCGTCATGAGCCCGCGCCCCGGCCGCGTCGTGGAGCTGGTGGAGATCGACCTGCCCCGGCCGCGCACGCCCGAGATGATGCGCACGCCGGAGTTCCACGCCATCCACGACCACCTCAGCGCCCTGCTGTTCGGCGGCGGCCGGACCGAGCCCCTCGGGCGCGGCACGTGAGGCGGGTCCACGGGCCGGCCGGCGTCGTCGCCCTCATCGGCCTCTGGTGGCTGCTCGCCGCGACCCTCTTCGCGGACGGCGGCGCGGTGCCCACCCCGTGGCAGGTCCTCGCCGGCATGGCCCGCGACGGCTGGGCCTTCTACGGCCCCAACGTCACCGCCACCGTCGGCGCCGCCCTCCAGGGGTTCCTGTGGGGCAACGGCCTGGCCGTCGTGGTGGCCGTGCTCGTCCTGCTCGTCCCCCGGCTGGAAGCCGTGGCCACCCAGCTCGCCGTGATCAGCTACTGCATCCCGCTGCTCGCCATCGGGCCGATCATCCTGGTCGTCTTCGGCGGGCCCGCCACCGTGGTGTTCCTCGCCGCCGTCTCGGTGTTCTTCACCACGCTCATCGGCGCCCTGCTCGGGCTCCGCTCGGCCGACCGGGCCAGCCTCGACCTCGTCACCGTGTACGGGGGCGGGCGCCTGGCCAGGCTCCGGTACGTGCAGGTCATCGCGGCGCTGCCGAGCACGTTCGCCGGGCTGCGGATCTCGGCCCCGTCGGCGCTGCTGGGCGCGATCATCGGGGAGTACCTGGGCAGCGACGACCAGGGGCTCGGGGTGTCGCTCATGATCTCCCAGCAGCAGTTCCAGGTGCCACGCACGTGGGGGCTGGCACTGGTGGCCGGGCTGGTCGCCGGGCTCGGGTACGCCGTGGTCGCGCTGGTCGCGCGGGTGGTCACCCCGTGGTCGTCCGGCCGTACGGAATCGGGGTCGGCACTGTGACGGGACGTACCGGGCTGAGAACCGGGCTGCGGACCGGGCTGCGGGTCGTCGGGCCGCTGGCGCCCGCCGTGCTCATCGTGGTCGCCGGGTGGTGGCTGTTCCTGGAGGCGTTCGGCATCAGCCCGCTCGTCGGCAAGCGGCCACCGCAGGTCTGGGACTACCTGTTCGCCCCGGACGCCGCCGCCCACCGCGACGCCGTGTTCGGGGCGCTCGGCGTCACGGTCCGGGACGCGGCCATCGGCTTCACCGCCGGGATGGTCGCCGCCATGGCGGTGGCGGTCGCGTTCGTGCTGTTCAGGACCGTCGAGCAGACGTTCATGCCGGTCGCCATGCTGCTCCGGTCGGTGCCGCTGGTCGTCATGACACCGCTGATCACCCTCGTCTTCGGCCGGGACCTGGCCGGCGTGGCCGTCATCGGCGGGATCGTGGTGTTCTTCCCCGCCCTGGTCAACATCGCCTTCGGGCTGCGCTCCGCCTCACCGCAGGCCACGGACCTCGTCCTGGCGTACGGGGGCGGGCGGCTCACGGTGCTGCGCAAGGTCGCGGTGCCGACGGCCATGCCCTCCGTCTTCGCCTCGGCCCGGATCTCGGTGCCCGCCTCGATCATCGGCGCCCTCATCGCCGAGTGGCTGGCCACGGGCGAGGGCATCGGGGCCGGCATCCTGCGCGCCATCGGCGGGTTCCGGTACGACGAGGTGTGGGCGGACATCGTGGTGGTCACGGCGGTGTCGATCCTGGCGTACGCGGTGGTGGGCGTGGTGGAGTCGCTGGTCCTGGCCCGCTTCTCCGACCAGCGCCCCTGACCCGCGTCACCGGGTCTACCGGCCCGCGGTCAGCCGCGGTGGGCGGCGGGGCGGCGGATCGGGCACGCATGCGCGGTGTGGCGGTTCGGGCAGCAGATCATCGCGATGCTCGCGAACCGCCCGTCCGTCAGCCACTCGCCCCACACCACGTCCACCCCGCGCGGCAGCGCGTCGGCGGCGCCGTCGAGCCGGGCCCGCAGGCCCACCCGGTCCGGGCGGGGGAAGGATCTCGCGGCCCGGCGGTACCGGGCGGCCAGCCACTCCAGCGCCGGGCCGGGCTCGTCGAAGGTCGCGGCGATGCGGGAGGCCGGGCGGGCCAGCCAGTCGCCGGTCAGCATGGGCGGCAGGTCCGAGGCGCCGAACTCCGGCGAGCCGGGCCGCCGCTCCTCCTCCCGCTCGCGCTCCGCGCCGTCGCCGACCCAGGCGTAGGCATGCCAGTGCACCGGCCACCCCCAACGGTCATGGAACTCCCACCAGGTTCCTTCCCCGCCCGGGTCCGGGTCGCTCACCTCCTGCCGGGGGAGCGACCCGCGACCCGGGCGGTCCGGGGGTCAGTGGTGGCCGGCCGCCGCGGCTCTCGGCAGCAGCGGCAGGCACAGCGCGCAGAGCACGATCACCCCGAGGACGCCGCACAGCGTGAGCAGCGCGCCCGACCGCGCGTCGTGGCCGGTGCTGACGGTCAGGAAGACCGTCGAGACGCCGGCCGCGCCGAACGCGTTGGCCAGCTGCTGCACGGCGTTGAGCGCCCCGCCGGCGCTGCCGGACTCGTCGACGCCGACGTCGCCGAGCGCCACCGCGAAGATCGAGCCGAAGCAGCAGCCCATCCCCAGCCCGCACACGAACAGCGGCGCCGTCAGCGCCCACGTGGACAGCCCGGGAGCCGCCACGACGGCCAGGTAGCAGAGCACCCCCGCGCCGGTCAGGCCGAGCCCGATCGCCACCAGCCGGCGGCCGAGCCGGGTGATGAGGCCGCGCGCCGAGAACGAGGCCACGATGATGCCGACGGACAGCGGCGCCATCGTCCCCGCGGTCGTCAGCGGTTCGAGCCGCTGCCCGTCCTGCAGGTACAGGGACGAGACGTACAGCAGACCCGAGACGGCCGCGAAGAACAGCGCGCCGACCAGGACTCCGGCGACGAACCCGCGGTTGCGCAACAGCGACGGCTCCAGCAGCGGGTTGCCGCCGCGTACCTGGTGGACGGCCAACAGGGCCAGGCAGGCCGCGCCGGCGGCGACGGCGAGCAGCGTCGCCGGGCTCCAGCCGCCGTCGCCGCTCTGGACCAGGCCGCCCAGCACGCCGAGGACGCCCAGCATCAGCAGGACCGCGGCGAGCGGGTCGATCACCACGGCGCGGCGCTCCCGGTCGGGCGGCAGCTCCTTCGCGCCGGCGAGCAGCACGGCGAGGCCGAGCAGCACGTTCCCGGCGAAGATGCCGCGCCAGCCGAGCCCGAACGGGTTCGCCTGGATGACCAGCCCGGCCACGACCGGGCCGCTGATCGAGCCGACGGCCATGAGCGGCGCGAACAGCCCGAAGACGCGGCCCAGCTCCTCACGCGGGAAGACGCGCAGCAGGATGCCGAAGCCCTGCGGGATGAGCAGGGCGCCGAACACGCCCTGGGCCAGTCGCGCGCCGATGATCGACTCGGGGCTCCAGGCGAGGGCGCACAGCAGGGACGCGACCGCGAACCCGGCCGTGCCGGTCAGGAAGGCCCGTCGCTGTCCGTACCGGTCGCCGATCCGGCCGCCGATCACCAGGATCGAGCCGAGCGCCAGCGCGTAGGTGGAGCCGAGCCAGGGCGTCAACGAGGGCGGGGCGTGCAGGTCGCGCACGACGGACGGGGCGGCGATGTTGGTGACCGTCGTGCTCAGCAGGTCGAGGACGTCGGCGACGAGGATGACGGCGAAGATCCGCCAGCGGGCGGAGACGCGGACGTCGGTGCCGTTTTGCGGCATGGCGAAGCACTCTCTGTTCTCGAGAGACTCAGACGTTCACCCGCTGTGGGGACGTCGTGCCGGCCGGAGGTCCCGGCACGAGACCACGCCCAGGCGTGCCTCGCCGCACCTTACGGATCAGCAGCATAGCGGAGGAAAGAGGGGCGGGCCCGGCCGCGGTCCGTGTGCGGGGGAGCCGCGGCCGGGCCCGCCGGGAAGGGAGCGCCGTGGCGGGCGGTGGGAACCGGCGCGGTGACGCGCTCGGCGGGGGCCAGGCGCTCCCTGGCTCGGCGACCCCTGGGCCGGGCCGGCGCGGGCCCGGGAGGTGGAGTCGGTAGTGAGAGGTACGCGAGGCCGGTCGCCAGGGTTCATCGGCCGGCGAAATTCTGCGTCCGGCCGGAATTACGACTGCCGCAGATTCATGAAAGCCATGTCGGCACACAGCGGCCGGCAGCCATTAGGATCAACGCCGTTTGGGGCTCATGACGCGGTTCTCGCCGCCACCCCGATGTCTCGAAAAAGAGATGTGATGTGACGGAAAGGATTCATGAAGTGGCATTAGCCGCCGGCATTCGGCGATTCATGGTGGATACGGGGGAACCCCGCGGATGGGTGTCCCCCAGGACAGACCTGGTGATGGCGCTGCTCGGGATCTGGTTCGGGGTCGGCCTGATGATCGACGCCTGGGCGCACACCAACCTGGCGGGCCTGGAGACCTTCTTCACGCCATGGCACGCGGTGTTCTATTCCGGGTTCGCCGTGGTCTCCGGCTGGATAATCTGGCAGGTCTGGCGCAACATGCGCGCCGGCCGTCAGGGGCTGGCGGCCGTTCCCACCGGTTATCTCGCCGGGCTGGTGGCGATTCCCGCGTTCGCCGCCTTCGGATTCGCCGACATGATGTGGCACACCATCCTCGGCATCGAGACGACCATCAACATTCTTTTCAGCCCGTCACATCTCGGCCTCATCGTGACGATGATGCTCATCATCACGACACCGCTGCGCTCGGCGTGGAACGCCCCCGACCTCGGCGCCCGGCCCTCGCTCGGCCGCCTGTTGCCCGCGCTGATCGGGATCGCGTTCGCCACCACGCTGGTGTCGCTGTTCCTGTCGTACGGCGACGCCCTGCAGTACCGTCCCGAGCGGATCGTCCAGGCGTTCTCCATGCTGGAGGACTCGGGCGCCGAACGGGTGGCCGTGGCGATGGTCGTCACCAACGTCATCATGCTCAGCCCTGTGCTGTTCCTGGTGCGCCGCTGGATGTTGCCGTTCGGCTCGGTGACCGTCATGTACGCGATCATGGTGCTCATGCCGGGGGCCCAGACGGCGTTCCGCAACGTGCCGATCCTGTTGTCGTTCGTGGCCGCCGGGTTCCTGAGCGACCTGCTGATCCGCCGGCTGCGGCCGTCGGGTGAGCGGCGCGCCGCGTACTGGGCCTTCGCCGGGCTGTCGGCCTTCGCCACCTGGTCGCTGTACATCGGGGTCGCCTCGGCCACCGGGGGCGGCCTGCCCGCCGTGCCCGAGCTGTGGACCGGCGCGCCGATCATCGCCGGGCTGATCGGGCTGGCGCTCGGGGCGCTGTTCCTGCCCAACGCGGTCAGCGCCGCGCCGGTACCGCCGAGCGCCGTCAGCGCCGAGCCGGTTCCGCCCGGGGCGGCCGACGCCGAGCGGGCATGATCCGAGCTCTGTGCCTCGCCGCCGCCTTCGTGCTGGCGATGGCCGCCCCCGCCGCGGCGCACAACGTCACGGCGGGGGCGGACCTGCGGATCGCCCAGACGATCGCCGGCGCCGAGGTCACCGTGGTGGTCAAAGGAACAACCCGGGTGCCGGGGCCGCTGCGGATCGGCGTCGTCGCCTACCAGCCGGTGTCCGGTCTGCGCGTCGGCCTCGAAGTCCGCTCCGTCGACGACGGCCACACGGTGACCGGCACCGCCCAGGCCACGGCGAACCCGCAGTTCACGCAGCTCCAGGTGGAGCGGGCCGGGCCGCACGAGCTGAGACTGAGCGCCGGGAACGAGGTCGCCGTCATCCCGTTCCGCGTCCTCGTCGAACGCCAGTCGGCGGGCGACCTCCTCATCTACGGCGGTCTGTTCGTGGCCGCGATCCTGCTGGTGGGCGGCCTGCTCACCGGGGCACTGGCCCGCCCCGGACCGGCGATGGCGCTGGCCGCGGGCGCCGCGGCCGGGGTGACGGTCGCCGCCATGGTCGTCGTGTTCGGATCGCAGGTGCCGCCGCCCGCGCCCGCCGGCGCGGCGCCCACCTCCACGACCGCGCAGGGGCGGCCGTACGCGCAGGTCCGCGTGGAGACGGTCCCGGCCCGGCCGGCGGCGGGGGAGGAGTTCACCCTGCGAGCCGATCTCATCGACGGCTCCACCGGGCGGCCCGTCGACGACCTCACCGCGCACCACGAGGCGCTCGCCCACGTGATCGTCACCAGCGAGGACGGACGCTACTTCCGCCACGTGCACCCCCTGCGCACGGCACCCGGGCACCTGGAGGTCAGACTGAGCGCCGACCGCCCCGGCCGGTACCTGGCGCACGCCGAGCTCGAACGGGAGGGCTCGGGCGGGCAACTCGTCGCCGCGGATTTCACCGTCGGAGGGACGGCCCAGGCGCCGGAGAAGTCCGGCACAGCCACGGAGCCCGGCGGTGCCGGCGCACCCGCCGCGCAGGCCGCTACGGCCGCCACGCCGCGGCTGCAACCCGGCGCGCCCGTCGCGGGCCGGCCCACGACGATCGAGCTGGACACCCCGGCCGGCGTGCGGACCTGGCTCGGCATGACCGGCCACCTGCTCATACGCAGCCAGGACGGCGACTTCTTCGGCCACGTGCACGAGATGGGCACCCCGGGGTCCCGGGTGCGCTTCACCTTCAGCTTCCCCGAGCCGGGCCGCTACCTCGCCTGGATCCAGTACGCCACCGCCGACCGCATCGTGACCGTACCTCTGACCGTGAACGTGACCGCATCGGAGAGCCAGTGATCAGGAGGTGGCACGTGCTGGCCGCGGCCACGCTCGTGGTCGCGGCGGTGGCGCTGTTCGTCGTGGGCAGGAGCACGGCCGCCGAGCCGGTCGACGTGACGACCACGGGCACCCGCTACGCCGCCACCGTCCTCATCGCGGACCCGGCTCCCGGCCGGGTCACCGTGGAGATCAAGGTGAGCAAGGGCGACGCCGACACCGTGGCCGTGTCGGCGGTGATGGCCGAGATGGGACACTCCACACCCGAGATCTCCGCCACCGAGCGGGAGCCAGGCCGCTTCGTGGCCGTGGGCGAGCTGTTCCCGATGAGCGGCGTCTGGGAGCTGGCGATCCGCCTCGACGGCCCCGCGGGGGAGGAACAACTCGCCGTCAAAACACTGATCACCAGATAGCGATTTCCTGCGGTCTCGGGGAAAGCGTCCGAGGCGCTCCCGAACGCCTCGGCCCGAGCCCCGTCACGCGGACGGAGGCTCGGGCCGGGGTGGGTGACTACGTTCCGGGCCGGGTCAGCACTCGGCGGGCTTGAGCCAGGAGCACTCGAGGTCCGGGGCGTCCACCGCGGCCTGACGGAGCTGCGCGGTGGCGTCCACCGTGGCGGTGCGGGAGAACTGGGCGAGGCGGATGGCGATCTTGTCCTCGATGTCCTTCGGCGAGCCGGACAGGAACTGGTTGAGCATGATCGAGAAGACCAGCGGCTCTCCCTCGGCGCTGGTCACGTACCCCGACAGCGACGTGACGCCGGTCAGCGAGCCCGTCTTGGCGTGGACGTTGCCGGCGGCCGGGGTGTTGCGCATCCGGCTGCGCAGGGTGCCGCCGACGAAGCGCTCGGCGTTGCCGGCGATGGGCAGGGCCTCGTACCAGGTCTTGAACCACGGCTTGCCGCGTACGGCGGTCAGGAGCTGCGCGATCGAGCCGGGCGAGAAGCCGTCACGCCGCGACAGGCCGGAGCCGTCACGCATGTTGATCACCTGGACGCCGTTCGCCTTGGCGAAGTCCGTGGACACCTTGAGGCCGGCCGCCCAGGTGCCCTTGCCGGAGACCTTGCGGCCCATCGCCTTGGTCAGGATCTCGGCGTGCATGTTGTTGCTCAGCTTCAGGAACGGCACGAGCAGCTCGCCGAGCGGCATCGACTCGTGCTTGCCCAGCTCGGCCGCGCCGGACGGGGCGGCGCCGGTCACGGTGGGGCCGAGCACGCGCACGCCGTGCTTGGTCAGCGCCTTGCGGAACAGCGAGGAGACGTAGCTCGTCGGGTCGTCGACGGCCACCCACTCCTGGTACGGGTCCGCCACGGTGCCGGTGATGACGACGGTGCGGCCGGCGTGCTGCCGCTCGATGAGGACATCGGTGGACGAGCCGACCGTCGCCTTGTTGACGATCTTCAGATAGTCGGTCTCGGGGGTGGTCGACACCTTGACCTTGTCGCCGTCGGCGGCCACCGAGACGATCACCGAGCCGGCGTCGTAGTCGCGGTCGGGCGAGGCGGTCAGCGCCGAGATCGGCGCCGCGTAGTACGCCGTCTCGTCGTCCCACGCCCAGTCGCTGCCGAGCCGCGTGGAGTCGAACCAGGTGTCGTCCGCGACCAGCTTGCCCGTGACGACCTTGATGCCCGCGGCGGCGACCTTGGCGGCCAGCGCGTCGTAGTCCTCGGCCAGCATGGTCGGGTCACCGGTGCCGCGCAGCACCAGGTCGCCGGTCAGCGCGGAGCCGATCTTGCGCCCGGCGGACAGGACCGTGGTGGGGAAGCGGTAGTCGAGGCCGAGCGTCTCGGCGGCGGCGGCCGAGGTGAACAGCTTGGTGTTGGAGGCGGGGATCATCTGCTTGCCGGCGTCGGTGGAGTAGAGCTCCTCGCCGGTGGTGGCGCTCTTGACCACCACGCCGGCCCGGGCGATGGTCAGCCGCGAGTCGGCGAGGATCTGGTTGATGTCCTGGGCCAGGTCGGCCACGCCGGGCGACGGTTCGAGCGCGATCGCGGACGTGCTGGGGCTGGACGCCCACGCGAGGGCCGCGACGAGCGCGCCCGCGACGAGGGAGGCTGAGGTGCGCCGCATGGAGTCTCCAAAGGGCTGGGGGTCTCGCCCTGGATCATCAAGCAGCGCAGACGCCCTGTAATCCGCAAATATCCGTATCTTTCGCCGCCGTACCGGAAGCGGAGGAGCGGCGGAGCGGCGGACAGCGGGTCAGGCGGCCGGAGGGCCGGAGGTGACCAGGAAGCCGCAGTCGCCGAAGGAGATCTCGTCGCCCGACGTGACCCGGGCCGGCCCGACGAGCCGCCAGCCGTTCAGCCGCGTGCCGTTGAGCGAGCCGAGGTCCACCAGCATCCACCCGCCGCCCTCCTCGCGCCGCAGCTCCGCGTGCACGCGCGAGACGGTGAGGTCGGACAGGACGAGATCGCACGCCGCGCCCCGGCCCACCACGTAGCGGGCGCGGTCGTCGTCGGGCAGCGCCAGCCGGGGCAGGCGCGGCTTGCGCCAGGCGGCGCGCAGGCCGGTGGTGAAGTCGGAGGCCGAGGACACCATGTCGGTCACGCGCTGGCGGAGCGATCGGCGCCGGGGCAGGTCGGCCACCAGGCGGTCGAGCTCGTCGCGACTGCGGGCGCGCAGGGCCTCGTCCACCCTGCCGACGAAGGTGTCGTGGGAGATGCGTCCCTCCACGGCCCGGTCGCGAAGCTCGCCGATCGCGCGATCGCGTTCCCCGTCGGACGCGCGAAACGGTGGATGCGTCGAGCTCATGCCCCGAGTATCGGCCTACTCCGCGTTCCGTGTCCAGAAACCGCGGATTCCACGGCAGTTCCGGCGTTCGCCTTGCGATGAGCATACTCGGTATGCATACTCAGTATTCATGTCGATCAGGCACGGACTGTTGGCACTGCTGAGCAAGGGGCCGCGATACGGCTACCAGCTCCGGGTGGAATTCGAGGCGTCGACAGGGGCGACCTGGCCGCTCAACATCGGCCAGGTCTACACGACGCTCTCCCGGATGGAACGCGACGGCCTGGTCGCCCCGGGCGGCACCGACGAGCAGGGCCGGGCCGTCTACACGATCACCGAGGCCGGCCGGGAGGAGCTGGAGCGATGGTTCGGCACCCCCGTCGACCAGGCCGACCGGCCTCGGGACGAGCTCGCCATCAAGCTCGCCATGGCCGTCGCCACGGGCGGCGTGGACGTCCACGCGGTCGTCCTGGCCCAGCGCATGGCCGCCATGGGGGCGCTGCAGAAACTCACGCGGGCCAAGCGGGCCGCGTCAGGCGGGCTCGCCGAAAGGCTCGTCCTAGATTCGTTGATCTTCAAGGCCGAGGCGGAACAGCGCTGGCTGGACCACTGCGAGGCCGTTCTGAGGGAGAAGAAGGCATGACTGTGGTGAAGCTGCGGGACGTGACGCGCGTCCACGGCGACGTGCACGCCCTGAGGGGGGTGAGCCTGGACGTCTCGCGCGGCGAGCTGGTCGCCGTGATGGGGCCGTCCGGCTCGGGCAAGTCCACGCTGCTCAACGTGGCGGGCGGCCTCGACCGTCCCACCTCCGGCACCGTGACCATCGGCGGCACCGATCTCGCCGCCGTGAAGGACCTGGCCGCGCTGCGCCGCCGCGAGGTCGGCTACGTCTTCCAGGACCTCAACCTCATCCCGTCGCTCACGGCGGCCGAGAACGTGATGCTGCCCCGGGAGCTCGACGGGGTGCGCACGGGCCGGGCGCGGGCCGAGGCGCTGGCCGTCCTGGAGGAGGTGGGCGTGGGGGACGTCGCCGGCCGCTTCCCCGAGGAGCTGTCGGGTGGCCAGCGGCAGCGGGTCGCCATCGCGCGGGCGCTGGCGGGGGAGCGTAGCCTGCTGCTGGCCGACGAGCCGACCGGGGCGCTCGACACGGCGACCGGCGACGAGATCATGCGGCTGCTGCGGGAGCGCTGCGACGGGGGCGCGGCGGTCCTGCTGGTCACCCACGAGCCCAGGTACGCGGGCTGGGCCGACCGGGTCGTCTACCTGCGCGACGGCGCGATCGCGGACGCCGCCGCCGTACGGCTGGAGAGCGCCCGATGAGCTCCTTCACCGCCGCGCTGCGCATCTCCCGCAGGGACGCCATGCGCTTCAAGGGACGCAGCGCCCTGGTCATGGTGATGATCGGCTTACCGGTGCTCGTCTTCACCGCCCTGTTCACCGGCTTGCGCACGCTGGATGTGAGCCCGCTCGAAGGGCTGACCACGCGGCTCGGCGCGGCCGACGCGCGGATCTTCGCCGTGGGATCCGCCACCGCCATCACCCAGGACGCCTCCGGTGACAACTGGTCGGTCACCGACACGGCGGACGCGGAGGAGCGCGAGCCGAGGCAGTGGACGACGGACACGCTCCGCACCGTCGTCGGCGGCGCCCGGCTGGTCCCTCTCCGCGCCGACGAGGTGGAGGCGCGGCTGGCCGACGGCTACGACCGGGTGAGGCTCCTTGAGGGGGATCTGCGCGATCCGATCACGCGAGGCATTCGCCTGCTCGTCGAGGGCAGGTTCGCCGCCACGCAGGACGAGATCGCCATCACGCCGCCGCTCGCGGATGCGGGGGTACGGGTAGGTGGCACCCTCAAGGTCACCCGATGGGACCGGCCCCGGCGGGTGGTCGGCATCGCCGAGAACCCGAACAGGCCCGGCGACATGGAGATCCTCGCCCTTCCCGGCGCTGTCCTGAGCCGGGACAACGCCCCCAACTCCTGGCTCGCCGACACGTCCGCGCCCTTACGGTGGGCCGACGTGCGCAGGCTGAACGCCGAGGGGCTGCGGGTGTCGTCCCGCGCCGTCATCGAGGCCCCCCAACCGCCCAGGGGAGCCTTCATGCGCGACCAGCGGCTGGAGGAGGAGACGCTGCTCTGGATCGCCACCGACGTGATCCTCGTCGTCATGGAGACCGTCCTGCTGGCCGGCCCGGCCTTCGCCGTGGGGCTGCGGCGGCGCAGGCGGGAGCTGGCTGTGATCGCCGCCCAGGGCGCGTCGGCCGCCCACCTCAGGACGATCGTGCTGGCGGACGGCCTGGTGCTCGGCGGCGCGGCCATCCTGCTCGGCGTCCCCGCCGGGATCGGCGGCGCCTGGCTCGTCACCCCCTTCGTCGCGCGGTCTGCGCTGTCGCTGGGGCCCCTGGACGTGCCGTGGGCGCAGGTGCTCGGCGTCGCGGCGCTGGGCCTGGTCAGCGCTCTGGTGGCGGCTGTGGTGCCGGCGGTGCAGGCCGCCCGGCAGAGCCCGGCCCAGGTGCTGGCGGGCCGCGAAGGCGAGGTGGGCGAGATCCGCGGCCGTGGGGGCCGGCCCGTCCTGGGACTCGTCCTGCTGCTGCTCGGCCTGGGGGCGACGGGGGCGGCGGTATTCGCTGTGCACCGGGGCGCGCTGCCGGTCGTGATGGCGTTGGTCCTGGTCGTGCTCGGTCTCGTCGCGTTGATGCCCTGGCTGGTCCGGTTCCTGGGGCGGCTCGCCCCTCGGCTGCCCCTTCCGGCCCGGCTGTCCGTGCGCGACGCGGTCCGTCACCGCGTCCGCACGGCGTCGGCCTCGGCGGCGGTCATGGCGGCCACCATGGCGGCGGTCGCGGTGGGCGTCGGCGCCGCCAGCGTGGACGCGAGCAGCGAGGCGCGGTACCAGCCCCACATGCGCATCGGCACCACACGGGTGAGCATGTTCTACCCGACCGACGACGCGGCCTGGGCCAGGATCAAGAATGCCCTTCACAGAAAGCTCCCTGGTGTGGAAGCGGTGCCCGGGCAGATGGTGATCGATGCCGAGGGCAACGGGCTGACACCGCAGCTCATGCCTGGGCAGGAGTGCTGGCCGGGAGTGTGCGGTGCGGGGGAGGCCATGATCGGAGACGAGCGGTTGCTCGCCTTGCAGATGGGGCGGCGCGACGCCCGCACGGTGTCGGCCCTGGCGCAGGGGAAGGCGGTGGTCTTCGACGGGCGGCTCTTGCGCGACGGCATGCTGGAGATCGGTGTGCCCCCGAAGACGGACTCTGCCACCCTCAAGCGGATCCCGGTGGCGGCCGTGGTGGCACGGGGCGCCCACGCGCGGCAGGGCGGCGCCATCGTCCCCCCGGCGGTGCTCACGAAGGCGGGCTTCACGCTGATCGAGCGGGAGCTGTACCTCCGTTACCGCCCGGCCGACGAGGATCGGTTCCAGCGGGACCTGTCCGCGGTGGACCAGCGGGCGAGCACATGGACCGAGACAGGCCACCTCAACCGCTACACGTCGATGCTCGTGGCCGCCCTCGGCCTGGCCCTGGTCCTGGTGCTCGGAGGCACCTTCGCCGCGACCGGGCTCGCGGCCGCCGACATGCGCCGCGACCTCGACACGCTGTCGGCCGTCGGAGCCGCGCCACGGACGCGCCGGCTCGTCGTGGCGGCCCAGGCCGGGTTCATCGCGAGCACCGGCACTCTCGTGGGACTGGTGGCGGGCCTGGTCGCTGGGCTCGCGGTGGCCTTTCCCAGTAGCCGCACCCCCGACCCCTCACCGGGCTGGACGACCGTGGGCGTACCAGACATCGTCGCGGTCCCGTGGCTCTACGTCGCCGCGATCGTGCTCGGGCTGCCGTTGCTGGCCGCCCTGGTGGCGGGCCTGTTCACCCGGACGCGCTGGACGCCGGCACGCCGCCTGGCCTGAGCCGGTACTTCAGCGTCATCAGCACCGCCAGGAAGAGCACCAGCGCCGGGACCGCGGTCTCCCCGATGAGGATCGCGGTCACGGCGCCGTCCGGCTGCCGGACCGGCCGGCTGGCCTCGGACTCCAGGAAGCCGCCCAGCGAGAGGACGCCGCCGAAGATCAACGCCCCGAACGAGCTGACCCCGCTCTCGATCGCCGTCCACAGCCCGGTGAACACCCCCGCCCGCCGCTTGCCTGTCCGCTCGGCGTCGGCCGCGATCACGTCCGCCAGCATCGAGAACTCCAGGAGCTGGACGCCCGCGTACCCCATGCCCACGACCAGCATGGCCGCGTGCGCGTACCAGGACCCGAAGACCGGCGTGGCGGCGGCGGCCAGCGTGCCGCCGCCGAACAGCAGCCCGGCCAAAATCATCGCCCCCCGCTTGTCGTACCGCTTGGCGAGCCACACCCAGGCGGGCATGGCCAGCAGCATGGGGCCCACGATGACCGCGAACAGCGTGCTCGTCGCCTTGGGATCGCCCAGGATGTACGAGGCGAAGTACGGCGCGCCGGCCAGCAGCATGCTCACCGCGGCCATCTGCGCGCAGCTCAGCCCCAGCAGCCAGACGAACGCCGAGTCGCCCCGGGCCGCGGCGAACTGCTCGCGCAGGCTGCCCGCGTCCGGCTCCGGCGCCCCGGTCATGGGGGCGCGGGCCGTGCCGAAGAACGAGCCGAGCATCGAGGCGAGCAGGACCACCGCGATGGTCACCGCCATCAGCCGGTAGCTGTCCAGGGTGCCGCCGGCGCCGTCGCTGTTGACGATCGCCGGGGCGACGATGCCGCTGATCACGGTGGCGGCGCCGATGAAGACCATCCGCCACTGCAGCAGCGAGGTCCGCTCGTGGTAGTCGTCGGTCATCTCGGCGGGCATCGCCTTGTACGGCACCTCGAACAGCGCGTACGCCGTCGCGGCGCCCATGAAGCAGGCCCCGACGTACAGGGCGGCCTGCAGCCCGGTCAGCGGCGGCCCGGCGAAGACCAGGAAGAACGCCACCGGCAGCGTGCAGGCGCCGGCCAGCAGCCACGGGCGCCGGGGGCCCAGCCGCGACGTGGTGCGGTCCGACCAGCGGCCGACGAGCGGGTTGATCACCAGGTCCCAGACCTTGGGCGCGGCGACCACGGTCCCGGCCAGCCATGCGGGCACGGCCAGGAAGTTCGTCATGTAGTACAGCAGCAGCAGACCGGGCACGGCGTTGAACGTGGCCGTGCAGAACGAACCGACGCCGTAGCCGAGGCGCACGCCCCTGGACACCGTGGGCACGCCCGAGGGCTTCGCGATCACGCCCTCATCTAAACCGAGCGAGCCCTTGTTCGGTAGGGCCCACTTCCACCGTGCCCGCCGACCCGGAGGCGGCGCCCGTACGGCTAGTCGGTGACGCTCGCGCACACCACGTGCGCGCCGATCTCGATCATGCGGCGCTCGCTGCGCGCGTCGGCCACGCGGGCCATGAGGATCGGCGCCCCGCTGGCCGCGAACTGCGGCAGCCGGGCGCGCACCCCGCGGTGCAGGTCGCGCACGACGTCCTCGGCCGCCGACATGTGCACCTTCACGTGCAGCATGATGCCGGGGACGCCCGAGGCGGTGCGGGCCTCGGAGATCCAGACGTGGTGGACCAGCGGGTAGTCCATCAGCAGGTGCGCGATGGCGCGCCGCAGCGCGGGCAGGATGGGGTGCGTGCAGCGCCGGTAGCCGGGATCGACCTGCTGCATCGGGCCCGACAGGTGCGGGCGCGGCGCGGGGATCCACGGCATCTGCGGCGCCTCGGGAGCCGGCGGCGCCACCTGGGCGAGCGCGGGGGCCCCGCGCGAGACCATGGCCATGGCGCCGGTCGCGTAGGCGGCGGGGGCGGCGCCCGACAGGACGGGCGTCGGCCCGGTGCGCGTCGAGGTCAGGAACCGCTGGAGGTCGTCGATCGGCACGGCGGCCGCGGCCGGCCCGGCGGCGTCGATGACGATCTCCCGCACACCCGTGACGCGCTGGATGTCGAGAATGGTGTCGGCGTCGCAGGCCGACAGGGCATGGCAACCGCGGTGCCTGGCGTAGGTCCCAGGGCCGGTGTATCCGAGCAGGACCCGGTCGCCGGCCTGCGTGGTGCCCAGGACGACGGACCGGTCGGGTCGCACGGCCACCAGGACTCCGCCCTCGGCCAGGGCCGCGAGCAGGCGGTGCGGGGCACCATGCTGGACGAGCACGTCGGCGAGCGCAGGATTCCCGATGCTCATATGACGAACCATAGGTAGTGGGCCACGGCTTATCAGGCTAATGGCGAAGAAATCCCCCTATCAAGACAAAGATGGGTGCGACGTGGATGACTTTGGCCGTCCACGGGTAGGGCGGCGTCCGTCTCACATGCCGGGTCCCTCGTGAACGCGTTCACAAGCGCGGATACACTCTGTGGGACTCCGAGGGGCTCGCCGACGTGCCCCTAGCCCGCCGCTCGCCTTAAGGATCCATCCGTGACAAAGCCCGTCGTCCTGGTCGCAGAGGAGCTGTCCGAGGCCGGCCTCGCCGTGCTCGGCGCCGATTTCGAGGTCCGCCACACCGACGGCGCCGACCGCTCGCAGCTGCTGCCCGCGCTCGCCGACGTGGACGCGCTGATCGTCCGCTCCGCCACGCAGGTGGACGCCGAGGCGATCGCCGCCGCGCCCAAGCTGCGCGTCGTCGCCCGCGCCGGAGTGGGCCTCGACAACGTCGACGTCGAGGCGGCCACCAAGGCCGGAGTGATGGTCGTCAACGCGCCCACCTCCAACATCACCAGCGCCGCCGAGCAGACCATCGCCCTCATCCTGGCCAGCGCCCGCAACACGGCCCAGGCCCACGCCGCGCTGAAGAACGGCGAGTGGAAGCGGTCCAAGTACACCGGCGTCGAGCTCGACGAGAAGGTCGTCGGCATCCTCGGCCTAGGCAAGATCGGGCAGCTCGTGGCGCAGCGGCTCCAGCCGTTCGGCGTCGAGCTGATCGCCTACGACCCCTACCTGCCGCCGGCCCGCGCCGCGCAGATGGGCGTCAAGCTGCTCAGCCTCGAAGAGGTGCTCAAGCAGGCCGACTTCATCACCGTCCACCTGCCCAAGTCCAAGGAGACCGTCGGCCTCATCGGCGACAAGGAGCTGCACGAGGTCAAGCCCTCGGTGCGGATCGTCAACGTGGCCCGCGGCGGCATCGTCGACGAGGCGGCGCTCTACACCGCGATCAAGGAGGGTCGCGTGGCGGGCGCCGGCATCGACGTCTTCGCCAAGGAGCCCTGCACCGACAGCCCCCTGTTCGAGCTCGACCAGGTCGTCGTGACGCCGCACCTCGGCGCCTCCACGCACGAGGCCCAGGAGAAGGCGGGCACCCAGGTGGCGCGCAGCGTGAAGCTGGCGCTGGCGGGCGAGTTCGTGCCCGACGCGGTCAACGTCCAGGGCGGCGCCGTCGCCGAGGACGTCAAGCCGGGCCTGCCGCTCGCCGAGAAGCTCGGTCGCGTCTTCACCGCCCTGGCCGGCGAGGTGGCCACCAAGCTCGACGTCGAGGTGCGCGGCGAGATCGCCTCGCAGGACGTGCGGGTGCTGGAGCTGGCCGCGCTCAAGGGCGTCTTCACCGACGTGGTCGAGGACTCCGTGACGTACGTCAACGCGCCGCTGCTCGCCAAGGACCGCGGCGTCACGGTGGAGCTGGTGACCAGCTCCGAGAGCCCCGACTGGCGCAACGTCGTCACCGTGCGCGGCGTGCTGGCCGACGGCCGGCAGGTCTCCGTGTCCGGCACGCTGTCCGGCCCGCGGCAGATCACGAAGATCGTCGAGGTCAACGGCTACGAGATGGAGATCGAGCCGACCGAGCACCTGTCGTTCTTCACCTACACCGACCGGCCCGGCGTGGTCGGCGTCGTGGGCCGCCTCCTCGGCGAGCACGGCGTCAACATCGCCTCGATGCAGGTGGCCCGTGACGTCAAGGGCGGCAAGGCGCTGATCGCGCTGACCGTCGACACGGCCATCCCGGCCGACGTGGTCGAGCAGATCGTCGGCGAGATCGGCGCGGACAGCGGCCGCTCGGTCGACCTCGACGGCTGACGGCCGTCCCCTTCCCGAAGACCGCCGCCGGACAGCACCTGTCCGGCGGCGGTCGTTTTTGTCTCACGATGCGAGATATTAGGACGTCCTAGGAGACAGCCGGGAGACCGGAAGGTACATTGCTAGCAATGCGCCAGGTTCTCGTACTCATTACCTGCCGCGGCGGGGCCTGTTAGGGCAGGCCGGCGACCCGCCGCGGTGTGGCGTCGCGTCGGCCGTCAGTCCCATCGCCTGGTCCGTGTTCCCGTGCCGCGAGCTCATGCTCGGCCGGGATTCGACTCCCGTCTGTACGACGCCCCGCGAAACGAGATGACCCACATGTATGAGATGTACTCCTGGAACGGCGCCGAGGAGCGCGACGACGAGGCGGCCGAGGCCGTGCAGACCGCGCTGGACCGCCGCGACAACGGCGGCGCCCCGCAGGCCGCCGACCAGCGCTGACCTTCCCCGGCTGCTCCTGACTCGGCCGGCTGTTTCCTGACTCGGCCGGCCGGTCCCTGACCCTGTCCTGATCCCCGTCATGCCGGTGGGCCGGGCGCGACCGCCGGTCGCGCCCGGCCTACCGGCAGTGGGTCACAGGACAGGTGTCACTGGATGGGCGTCACTTGACGGGTGTCACAGGATGGTGGCCGCGGGGATGTTGGTGGCCGGGGCCGGGGTCTTGCGCTCGGCCTTCATGGCGGCCCACGCCTTGACGCCCTTGGGGTCCGGGCGGACGGCGCCGACGAAGGAGGCGCGGCGCCAGGCCGACAGGCGCTCCACCTTGACCACGTCACCCGTCTGCGGGGAGTGCACCATGTACCCGGGCTTGGAGATCATCCCGACGTGCCCGAGGTTGTGGAAGAAGACGAGGTCCCCTGGCTTGAGGTTCTTCCAGGAGATCTTCCGGGAGAACGCCCGGTACTGCTCCGCCGCGGTCCGGGGGAGCCGGATGCCGGCGTGCTGGTAGGCCTTCAAGGTCAGGCCGGAGCAGTCGTAGCCCTTGCGGGTGGTGCCGCCCCACACGTACGGGGTGCCGCGTTTGTCGAGGGCGAACTTGAGTGCCCGTTTCCAGGCGGGGAGAGGGGTCTTCTTGTCGCGGGCGGCTTGGACGTCCGCCGCGGTCAACATGACGATCGGCGAGGTCAGGCGGGCCGTCGTGGTCTCCTCCTTGACGCTGCCCGGCAGCGAGGAGGACGCGTTCTGGAACGTTCCAGAAGAGGTGGGGGGAAGGGGGGTGCTTTGCCGCGACGGCTGGGAGGAGGCGAGGGAGGCGCTGGCCGGGGCGGCGAGCGCGACCCCTGCGGTCGCGACGGCGGCGAGCATGGCGATGCGAGACACGAAGGTCCTTCCATACGGCCTACCGGGTTAGCTGACGGGCTCGGGCCTGGAAGTGGCCCTACGGCGGTGACCTGCCGATTCGCCCCGAAAAGGGGAATGGGTCCCCGGCTCCACGCAACTGCTGCGCGGATTCGGCTCGACGGACTCTAACGAAACGGTCAAACGGCCGCAATACCTGGCAAAACGGATGTCCGGTACGTGAGATGGTGTGTTCGGCAGTCGAGACGAGCCGGTAGGGTACGGCCATGGATTCGCGCGACATTCGCCTGGCAGTGATCCCTGGGGACGGCATCGGCACCGAGGTCGTGACCGAAGGGCTCAAGGTGCTCGAAGCCGTCGGCACGAAGATCGAGGCCACCCACTACGATCTCGGCGCCGCCCGCTACCACCGCACCGGCGAGACCCTGCCCGACTCCGTCCTGGAGGAGCTGCGCGGCTACGACGCGATCCTGCTCGGCGCCGTCGGCGACCCCAGCGTGCCGCCGGGCATCCTGGAGCGCGACCTGCTGCTGCGCCTGCGCTTCGTCTTCGACCACTACGTCAACCTGCGCCCGGTCAAGCTCTACCCGGGAGTGGAGACGCCGCTGGCCCGCGCCGGCGCCGAGGACATCGACATGATCGTCATCCGCGAGGGCACCGAGGGCCTGTACGCGGGCACGGGCGGCGTGATGCGCGGCGGCACGCCGCACGAGATCGCCACCCAGGAGTCGCTCAACACCGCCCACGGCGTGGAGCGCGTGGTGCGCTACGCCTTCGCCAAGGCGCAGTCGAGGCCGCGCAAGAAGCTCACGCTCATCCACAAGACCAACGTGCTGACCTACGCCGGAGACCTCTGGCAGCGCACGGTCAACCGGGTGGCCGAGGAGTTCCCCGAGGTCACGACCGACTACAGTCACATCGACGCGGCCTCGATGTTCTTCGTCACGCAGCCCGAGCGGTTCGACGTGATCGTCACCGACAACCTCTTCGGTGACATCATCACCGACCTGGGCGCGGCGATCGCGGGCGGCATCGGCCTGGCCGCCAGCGGCAACATCAACCCCGAGCGCACCGCGCCCAGCATGTTCGAGCCGGTCCACGGCAGCGCGCCCGACATCGCGGGCCAGGGCAAGGCCGACCCGACCGCGACGATCCTGTCCGTCGCCATGCTCCTCGACCACCTCGGCCTGCACACCGAGGCCGCCAAGGTGGAGCAGGCCGTCGCCGACGACATCATCGAGCGGCTGAGCGGCGGGGCGAGCCGGACGACCGGCGAGATCGGTGACGACATCACCGCGCGAGTATCGGGCTAGGGCCGCCCCAGCTCCGTAAGCGCCTGGCGGTCCGAACCGGACCTGCCAGGCGCTTTTCGCATGTTCAGGGTCATACCATCCCAGTGACCCCTTGCCATCCCAAATAGCGAGACACTAGGAAGTACGTGGAGTGCCGGCGCGCAGTGCCGCCGGCATCACCGAGTCGTAGAGAGAAGGACCATCGTCATGACCATCGCTCAGAAGCTCAGCTTCGACGTGCAGCTATCCGACCACGCTCGCACCGCGGCGGAGCGCGAGCAGGTACTGGCGAGTCCGGGCTTCGGGCAGACCTTCACCGACCACATGATCTCCATCCAGTACACCGAGGGCGAGGGCTGGCACGACGCGCGGCTCCAGCCGTACGGGCCGCTCTCCCTCGACCCGGCCACGGCGGTCTTCCACTACGCGCAGGAGCTGTTCGAGGGGCTGAAGGCGTACCGGCAGATCAACGGCTCCGTCGTGACGTTCCGGCCGTACGCCAACGCGGCCCGCTTCAACCAGTCCGCGGTGCGCATGGCGATGCCGGAGCTGCCCGAGGAGACGTTCGTCGAGTCGCTGGAGCAGCTCGTGCAGGCCGACCGCGACTGGGTGCCGACCGCCGAGGGGCACAGCCTCTACCTACGGCCCTTCATCATCGCCACCCAGGTCGGGCTGGGCGTCAACTACCCGTCGCGCACCTACACGTACATGGTGATCGCCTCGCCGGCGGCCTCGTACTTCAGCGGCGGCGTCAAGCCCGTCTCGGTGTGGCTGTCCACCGAGTACACCCGCGCGGCCCCCGGCGGCACCGGCTTCGCCAAGTGCGGCGGCAACTACGCCGCCGCGTTCGTCGCCCAGCGCCAGGCCGTGGAGAACGGCTGCGACCAGGTGGTGTGGCTCGACGCGGCCCAGCACGCGTACGTCGAGGAGATGGGCGGGATGAACCTGTTCTTCGTCATCGGCGGCAAGCTCGTCACCCCCTCCCTGACCGGCACCCTGCTGCCCGGCATCACCCGCGACTCGATCCTCGCGCTGGCCGACGACCTCGGCCTGGAGGCCGAGGAGCGCCTGGTGAGCGTCGAGGAGTGGCAGGAGGGGTGCGCGTCGGGCGAGGTCAGCGAGGTGTTCGCCTGCGGCACGGCGGCGGTCGTCACGCCGGTCGGCTCCGTCAAGGGCGCCGACCGCTCCTGGACGGTCGCCGACGGCACCCCCGGCCCCGTCACCCTGCGGGTGCGCGAGGAACTGCTCGGCATCCAGTACGGCTCCCGCCCCGACCAGCACGGCTGGATCCACAAGGTCCTCTAGCCCCCGCTCCCGCGCAGCCCTCCCGTGGCGGCGCGCGGGCGGCCGGCCCCCCCGGGGGCCCGGCGCGGCGCGCGCCCCCCCGACGGGCTCCAGCTTGGCGGGCT
>NZ_JBEXDT010000024.1:0-75341 GCF_040605905.1 Nonomuraea sp. NPDC005501
GGGCGGTGACCATTCGGCGTGTGGCTGAGCTGCCGGAGCCCCCGGTCGTGGCCGGCGGGGGGCCCCCGGCCGGGGAGGGTCAGTCCTCCCGGCCGCGCCGCCCGCGGCGCATGCCGTCGAGTCGTTCGTCCCATTCCCTGGAGTAGGAGTCCTGCAGCTCCTCCAGATCCCGCTTGAACGTGCTCAGCAGCGACTCGTCGGGGGTGGCCACGCCCGCCAGCCGCTCCTGGGTCCGCCGCTCGTGGTCCTCCTGCGCGGCCCGTACGGCCGCCACGACCTCGCGGCCCAGCTCCTCCGGGTCCAGCCGCATGGCGCGGGCGCTGATCCTCACCTCGACCGGCCGGCTGTCGGCGTCCACCCGGGCGGACACCGTCCCGGCCCGGTTCTCCCCCTGTCCCGTCAGCTCGCGCAGGTCGCGCATGGCCAGCTCGAGCTCGCGCATCGAGCGCTCGCTCTCCCGCACGAGCCGGTCGAGTTCCTGGAAGCGGGGGTCTCCGAACGGAGGCTGGTTGTGGTCCATGGCATCACGCCATCGACCTACGGTTAACGAGCGGGGACCGGCGGCTGACCGATCCGCCAACTGATCATTAAGTTTGCCGCGAAGCGGTGATCTCGGGCGGCGAAACAGGAAGAATTCGTACATGTGACAGTACAAGCACCCATGGCGCCCGGTACGCAGATCCACGTCACCTCCGAGGCGATCCTCTACATCCGTGGACGGGTCGACAAAGAGCTGAAGGGGCATGTGGAGTTCCTCCGGAGCCTGGCCGGAACGCTCGACGTCGACGGGGCCGGCTTCGGCCTCTGCGGTGAGTGGGTGTTGGGCGACACCTACCGCGGCGTGTGCCGCCAGGCCGACGAGGTGCTGCTGCAGGCCGAGCAGGCGGTCGAGAGCTGGGTGGAGGCGCTGACCGTGTGCGAGCGGAACTGGCGGGCAGCCGAGGACCACAGCATCGTGAAGTCCCGCTGACATGGGACCCTTCGCCAGCTCCGCCTACGGTCCTCTGCCCGTTCTGGGCGAGTACAGCCCATACCCGCGGCCCCCGGTCGAGCCGGTCGGGCCCAGGGTGCTGGAGGCGCTGAAGGCGCTCGGCAAGATCTCCCTCTGGCTGCTGCCCGGCGTCGCCATCGCGAGCACCGCCATCGCCAACGAACCCGGCATGGCGCAGGCGG
Source organism: Nonomuraea sp. NPDC005501 (assembly GCF_040605905.1). Taxonomy (NCBI): domain Bacteria; kingdom Bacillati; phylum Actinomycetota; class Actinomycetes; order Streptosporangiales; family Streptosporangiaceae; genus Nonomuraea; species Nonomuraea sp. NPDC005501. The sequence continues at coordinate 1,174 of NZ_JBEXDT010000024.1, forward strand.
CGGCCAACTGGAAGAGCGGGATGGCCGCCCGCATGGACGGCGGCGTGAAGCAGCTGCTGTCGCAGCTGGCCAGCGCGCAGAAGAACAGCTGGATAGCCGCCGACAGGGGGGAGTACGAGCGGGTCCTGTGGATGTTCGACACGGAGATGGAGGCGCTCCGCAGTGCCTTCACGCAGATCGGCGGCATGATCGACGAGGTGGCGGCGGGCTACCGGGGCTACTGGCTCAAACTGGCCGCCACGGCTGGAGGCTGCGTCACCGCCCTGCTGACCGCCAAACTCCTCCAGCGGATGCCGCACACGGCGGCCGCCGGCATGCTGTACGAGAAGATCATCGCCACGGCCACCAACGGGGCGGTGGCCGTGTTCACCCTTCTCCTGCGAGGGGGGATGCAGGCGGCGGGCGACATCCTCGGCACCATGATGAAGAAGGACCACCAGTTCGGCTACGTCTTTCCCGGCGCCGGCGCGGCCGTGAACTTCAAGCAGGCCACCATCGACACCAAGCTCTACCCGTCGTACCAGGAACCGACCAGGCCGGGCGAGCTGCCCCCTGGTTACCAGAACTTCGACTGGGTGGCGCCCGGGAAGTAGTCGCAGTCTTGGAGTGCGACCTTCAGTGGCATCGGGCAAATGGTGCAGCTACTCTGAAATGCCATGATCGTACGAGTGGGGTTGGCTGCCCTCTTCCTCCTGGGCAGCGCCGCCGCCCCCGCGGTGGCGGCGCCGCTCCCGCAGGCCAAAGCGGTCGTGCGACAGGACGCAGCCCCTGAGCGATGCACACCGGAGGCCGGAACCGGCAAGATCAGCCAGTCATGGGCCCTCCGGCGACTGGACTTCACCAGGGTGTGGGGGCTGACGAGGGGCGAGGGCGTCACGGTCGCGGTCATCGACAGCGGCGTGGACATACATCACCCGCAACTGGCCGTCAGCAAGCAGGACGACCTGACCGGCACGGGACACCGTGACTGCGTCGGGCACGGCACGGCCGTCGCCGGGATCATCGCGGCCCGGCCCAGGACCGGCGTCCCGTTCTACGGCATAGCACCCGGCGTCCGGCTCATCTCCATCAAGCAGGCCAACAGCACCACCGGCGACGTGGGGCTCCTGGCCAAGGGCATCGTCAAGGCCGCCGAGCTGGGCGTCGACGTGATCAACATCTCCATGCAGACGTCCGACCAGCCGGACCTGAAGGCGGCGGTGCAGTACGCGCTGTCCCAGGACATCGTCGTGGTGGCGGCCGCGGGCAACGTCAACCCGGGCGAGAAGTCACCGCGCATCTACCCCGCGGCGTACGAGGGAGTGCTGTCGGTCGGTTCGGTCACCGAGGACGGCAGGCGGTCGGACTTCTCCAACGCCCAGGGCAAGGTCTCGGTGCTGGCCCCGGGCCAGAACCTGGTCACCACCTGGACGGGCGGCCTCTACAGGACGGAGCAGGAGGGCACCAGCTTCGCCGCACCGTACGTGGCCGGGGTCGCGGCCCTGGTGCGCGCCCGGTATCCGCGGCTGACCCAGGAGCAGGTGCGCTGGCGCATCGAGAGGACGGCGGACGGCGCTCTCGGCAACGGCACCGGGGCCGGGGTGGTCAACCCCTGGCTCGCGGTCACTCAGGTGCTGGTGTCGGAGGAGCTCGCGCTGGCCCAGCCCGAGCCCGCGCCGCTGCCGGCGGACGTGGTGACCAAGGCGCCACCGGTCGACCAGCGGGCCATCACGATGGCGAGCTCCGTGGCCGTCGGCGCCCTCGTGCTGGCGGGTCTCACCGTGGCGGGGCGGGTGTTCGGCCCCAGGGGCAGGAGACGCGGATGGCGCGCGGGCTAGCGCCGGCCATGACACCGTGATCACGATCTGAGGGAAGGAGCCGCTCGGTGGTGGTGCTCGATGTTCACTACAAAGCCCTGGAGGAGTGCGGCAGAGCCGCCTACAGGCTGGCCAAGGACTTCGACCGGGCCTACGGCGAGTTGAAGCCGGCCGCGGAGACCGACGCCGCCAAGCTCTTCGGCAAGCTCGACGGCGCCGCGGCCCTCGTCGGCCAGATCAAGAAGGTCGACGAAGAGACCATCAAGAAGGAGTTCGGCGAGGCCGCCGAGCGGTTGCGGGCGGTGGAGAAGGCGCTGGACAAGGTCGAGCAGAACGTCAAGGAAGCCGACACGCCGTGATCGCCAGTTCGGTCATCCGAGAGTTGTCCGGCGGCGCCAGGCTGACCGACATCATCGACAAGGTGGACGGCGACCCCACGGCCGTCCAGAACGTCGCCAACCGCTGGCGCAACGCCGGTGCCACGGCCCTCGACTACGTCGGCGGGGTCGGCAACGCGGTGACGAAGGTCGACAACGCCTGGCAGGGCCCCTCCTCCGAGGCGTTCGTGTCGTACATGGGCAAGTTCCGCCGGGCGGGCGAGGGAGTCGACGACGGGCTCGTCGCGTGCGCGTCCGCCCTGGAGAAGGTGGCCGACGACCTGCGTACGGCCCAGCGCGAGATCGACGCCATCGCCGGCCGCCTCCTGGACGACGCGGGCGCCTACCAGCGGCGGTTCTACAAGCAGAATCCCGACGGCACCCAGGCACAGCTCGACAAGGCCATCGCCAAGCTCGCCGATGACGCCGCCGACGAGGCCGAGCCGAAGCTCAAGCCGGTCCACGACGAGATCTCCAGAGCGGCCACGACCATCGGGGCCAGGATCGGCGACGCGAAGATCTACAGCTTCTCCGACTTCAAGGCGCCGACGCCGGAGCAGTTCGCCGCGACCGCGAACGGCTGGCTGCGCACGCCCGGCTACCAGGCGGACGGCGGTTCGGGCGGTTCGGGCGGTTCGGGCGGTTCGGGCGGTTCGGGCGGTTCGGGCGGCTCCGGCGGAGGCCAGGGCGGCGCCGGCGCGGCGGGCGCGCACGGCGAGCCGGGCTACGAGTACGGCGGCACCTCCGCCAACGGCGGCACCCCCGCGCCCAAGGCGCAGGTCGTCGACTGGATCAAGGAAGCGCTGAAGATCATCACGTCGCCCGAGATGGCCGACGTCCTCGCCCAGCGCGGCATCGACGTCAGCGATCTCGACCCGAACGATCCCACGGACATCCAGCGGATCTGGACCGTCATCCATCACGAGTCGGGGGGCAACCCCAACGCCATCAACAACTGGGACATCAACGCCAAGAACGGCGTGCCGTCACAGGGGCTGATGCAGACGATCCCGCCCACGTTCAACGCCCACAAGCTGCCCGGCCACAACGAGATCCTCAACCCGGTGGACAACATCATCGCCGGGGTGCTCCACACCTACAGCCGCTACGGCAACCTGGCGAACCACCCCGGCATCGAGTCCGTGGAGCACGGCGGTCCCTACCGTCCCTACTGACCCTCCTCGGTCGTGTGGAAGGCGCTCTGGGTGAGCCGGGTGCCCGTCCGCCTCTCGACGAAGTACCCGCGGCCCGCGGGCAGCGGGTGTGGCCTGATGTTGCCGAACACCTGGCCCTCGTCCTTGTTGCCCGACATGACCAGGGCCGGGCTCGCCATGTCCTTCAGCTTCGTGATGACCGGGTCGAACATGGCCCGGCCCAGCCCGCCCATCTGCCGGGCCAGCACCAGGTGCAGCCCGATGTCGCGGGCCTGCGGAAGCAGCTCGGCCAGCGGCTGCAGCGGGTTGGAGGAGGTGGCCACGAGGTCGTAGTCGTCGACCACGATGTACAGGTCCGACCCCTGCCACCAGTTGCGCGACCTGAGCTGTTCCGGGGTCAGGTCGGCCGGGGGCAGTCGCTTGAGCAGAGCCGCCTTGGCGTCGTTGATCAGCGCCGCGGCGGCCGTGCTCGACGCGGCGTAGCCGATGCGGTGGTCGGTGACGGCCGAGTCCAGCAATGACCTGCGGTAGTCGATCACGATCATCATGGCCTCGTGCGGTGTCTGCCGGGCCACCAGGCCCTCGCAGATGAGGCGCAGCAGGTTGGACTTGCCGCTCTCCGTGTCGCCGACCACCACGAAGTGCGGGTCCACGTCGAAGTCGAGCAGCACCGGCGACAGGGTGTTCTCGTCGATCCCGATGGGAATCCGCTTGCCCGTCTGGTCGGGTCCGGGCAGCTGCGCGGCCGGCAGGATGGCGGGCAGCAGCCGCACGGGCGGAGCCACCGGCCCCGTCCAGGCCTCCCTGACCGCGTCGGCCAGCGCGCGCAGGCCGTCGGCCAGGTCGTCGGCGCTCTGCACGCCGTCGATGCGCGGCAGCGCCGTCAGGAAGTGCATCCCCTCCTTGGTCAGTCCCCGGCCGGGAGCGCCCTCGGGCACGGCGAGTGCGGCCTTCCTGTTGACCTCGGACTCGTAGGCGTCGCCGAGCTTCAGCTCGACCCTGGTGCCGAACAGGTCGCGGATGCTCGCCCGGAACTCCGACCACTTGTTCGTGGCGGCCATCACGTGGATGCCGTAGCCGAGGCCGCGGGCCGCCAGATCGGTGATCACCGGCTCCAGCGCCTCGAACTCCTGCCGGATCGTCAGCCAGCCGTCCACGACCAGGAAGACGTCACCCCAGCCGTCGCCATCGATCTGCCCGCTCGCCAGCAGCTTGCGGTAGGAGGCGATCGAGTCGACGCCCAGCTCGGCGAAGGTCCGCTCGCGGTCCTGGAGGATGCCGGCGATCTCGGCCACGGTCCGCCGTACCCGGTCGCCGTCGAGGCGGCTGGCCACGCCTCCCACGTGCGGCAGGCCCTCCAGCGCCGCCAGCGACCCGCCGCCGAAGTCCAGGCAGTAGAACTGCACCTGGCGGGGTGTGTGGAGGAGCGCCATGCTGGTGATCAGAGTGCGCAGCACGGTGCTCTTGCCGCTCTGCGTGCCGCCCGCGACGCCGACGTGCCCGGCCGCTCCGGACAGGTCCACCCAGTAGGGGTCGCGGCGCTGCTCGAACGGCTTGTCGATGATGCCGACGACCGCGCACATCCGGCCGCGGCCCTCCCAGCCGGTGGTGGACAGGCCGTGCTCGGGCGTGACCGACAGCGGGGGCAGCAGGTGACCGACCAGGGGCGGCTCGCCCAGCGGCGGCAGCCAGATGGGGTGCGCGGGCGGTCCCTGGCCCTGCAGCCGGCCGACCACGACGTCGAGGAGGCTCGTCTGGGAGGAAGGCTCCTCGGCCGGGGCCTTCTCCTCGGGGGCCTCCTCCACGGCGGGCAGGGGGACGTACGCCGGGCCGTACTCCACGATGTTGTCGCTCGGGCCCCCGCCGCCGCTGCCCGCTGCGAGGTGCTGGGCGGGGGCGTACGGCCCGGACACGTAGGCTGCCTTGAACCTGGTCATACCCGTGGTGTCGAACTTCAGGAACGCGTTGCCCGGCGCGGAGGGCAGCTCGTAGGCGTCCGCCACACCCAGCACCACGCGGCTCTCCATGGCCGAGAAGGTGCGCAGGCCGATCCGGTAGGACAGGTGCGTGTCCAGGCCGCGCAGCCGGCCCTCCTCCAGACGCTGCGAGGCCAGCAGCAGGTGCACCCCGAGCGATCGGCCCAGCCGGCCGATCATCACGAACAGCTCGATGAACTCGGGTTTCGCGGTCAGCAGCTCGCTGAACTCGTCGAGGACGACGAACAGCGTCGGCATCGGGGCCAGATCGACGCCCTGCTCGCGGGCCCGCTCGTAGTCGCGCAGCGAGGCGTAGTTGCCCGCCGCGCGCAGCAGCTCCTGCCTCCTGACCATCTCGCCGTGCAGGGCGTCGTGCATGCGGTCGACCAGGGGAAGCTCGTCGGCCAGGTTGGTGATGACCGCCGAGACGTGCGGGAGCGCATCCAGGCCGAGGAACGTCGCGCCGCCCTTGAAGTCGACGAGGACGAAGTTGAGAATCTCCGAGGAGTGGGTGACGGCCAGCCCGAGGACCAGGGTGCGCAGCAGCTCGCTCTTGCCCGAGCCGGTCGCGCCGATGACCAGGCCGTGCGGTCCCATGCCGCCCTGCGCCGACTCCTTGATGTCCAGCTCGACCACGCGGCCGTCGGCGCCGAGCCCGATGGGTACGCGCAGCCGGTTGCGCCCCGCCCTCGACCGCCAGGTCACGGCCGGGTCGAGTCGGGTCGGGTCGCCGACGCCGAGCAGGTCCGTCAGAGTGGTGTTGACGGCGAGCACGTCTTGGGTCTCGCCGCCCGCCGTGGACAGCCGCAGCGGCGCGAGCTGCCTGGCCAGGCCCTCGGCCCGCGCGTAGTCGAGCGCGTCGGGGTCGCCCAGCCGCGTCCGCTGCTCCTTGCCCGCGTGGTCGATCTTGACCATGTGGAAGCCGTCGTGCTGGATGTCGAGCCGCAGCATGATCCGTTCCTCGACGTGCCCCGCGGCATCGGACAGGTCGATCACGGTGAGTCCCTGGATGGCGTCCCCGCCGATCTGCGACTCGTGCGGCACGTGCCCGCCGTCGATGATCACGACGTGGTACGGCAGCGCGTCCGCGGGCGCGCCGGGCTTGAACCGGGCGCGTTCCTTGAGTTCGCCGCCGACCAGCCTGTCGAGGGCCGAAAGGTCGTCCGACAGAAGGCGCACGGGGCCTGCCGCGTCGACCTCCTCCGGATGCAGGGCGTGCGGCAGCCACTTGACCCAGTCCCAGTGGGGCATCGAGTCCTCGCCGGCGCACACCATGATCCGCATATCGTCCGGCGAGTGGAACACCGCGAGCTGGCAGACCATCGCCCTGACGAGCGACCGCATGGCCGCGAGATCACCGCTCAGCTTGATGCGGGCGAACGAGCCGAGCGCCACCGCGACGGGCAGCCGTGACACCGTCGAGTGGGCCCTGACGAATCTGCGCAACGCTCCTGCCGTCAGCGCGTCCAGGTCCTCGACCGGTTTGGAGTCCGGCGGCACCAGCTGGACGGCCAGCTTCTGCACGCCGGTGCCCAGCCGTGCGGTGCTGAAGTCCTCGTCGCGCGGCCTGCGCTCCCACAGGCGCGGGCCCATCGCCACCCACCACAGCGAGTCGGGGGCGGGCCCACTCCACTCCAGGGCCTCGCGCTGCTGCTTCGCGGCGCTGCGGGCCTTCCTGCGGATCTGCCCCAGATAGCGGAAGAAGTCGCGCCGCTGGTTGTTGAGCCGGTTCTTGCGGTCGCTCGACTGGCGGCCCATCTGACCGAGCGTCATGCCCACCATCGAGAAGGCGAACAGGCCGCTCGCCACGTACATGAGGGGGTTGCCGTTGCCGCCCGCGGTGAACATCAGCCCCATGGCGGCGCCGCCCGCGACCATCGGCAGGTAGGTGAGGACCCCCATGAAGCCCTGGCTCTGCACCTCGGGGATCTCCGGTGGAGACTCCAGCAGCACCTCGCCGCGCGGCGGCTTGGGCGGTGGGCGGCGTTCGGGACGGCGCACGATGACGATTCCCACCGGATGGGCCTCCTGGTGTTCCGCGATGACTTTCTCGCCTGGCACTCGAGAATGAGGTGCGCCCGATATGTTTCCATAAGTGACCACACGGGGTTGTGGGAAAGGGGAGCAGTGAGGCAACAGCCGGGACCGGGCGCGCAGGGGGCGGTGCAGGGCCCCTTCATGCCCAGGCCGACGCACGCGGGGCCGATGCCCCCTGGTCCGGTGCCGCCCGGAGCCGTTCCCCCTGGGGCCGTCCCGCCCGGAGGCGTTCCCCCCGGTGCCGTTCCGCCCGGAGGCGTTCCCCCTGGGGCCGTTCCGCCCGGAGGCGTTCCCCCTGGAGCGCTGCCGCCGGGAGGGCTCCCGCCGGGGCAGGGACCCCACGGTCCCGTCCCTCTGCCCCCGCAGGGACCCATGGGCCTGGGCCATCCCCCGTCCGGACCGGCGCGGCAGGGAGCGTTGCCGCAGGTCTCGGCGCCGCTGCCGCCGCTCTGTCATGTCACCGTCGTCGCGCCGCGCAAGCGGGCCGACCTCGCGCTGCCCGCGGACATCCCGCTGCCCAACGTCCTGCCCGGCCTGCTGCGCGCGGTCGGCGAGGTGGACGGCGACGCGGCTGCGGGGCCCGGCTGGGTGCTGCAGCGGCTCGGAGGGCAGCCCTTCGACCTCGGCCAGAGCCTCGGCGCCGTGGGCGTGCTCGACGGCGAGGTGCTGTACCTGCGGCCGCGCGACGCGATCCTGCCGCCCGCGCTGTTCGACGACGTGGCCGACGTGGTCGCCACCGGCGTGAAGGATGGCGGCGGCGAGTGGCTGTCGTCCCACACCCGGCGGTTCGGCCTCGGCGCGGCCTGCACCCTCCTGGCGGCGGGGGCACTGGCCCTGATGCTCTCGCGGGCGCCGTGGCCGCTGACCGTCATCGTGGCGGGGGTTTTCGCGCTGCTGCTCGTCGCGACGGGCACGATCATGTCGCGGGCGATGGGCCAGGCGGGCTCCGGTGCCCCCATGGGCTACGCCGCGCTGCCGTACGCGTTCCTCACCGGCCTGCTGTTCCCGGTCGGCGATGCCGGGTTCGGCGCCGCCGGGGTCCCGAGCCTGCTGGCGGCCTTCGCGTGCACGGCGCTGGTCGCCACGTTCGGCGGCACGCTGATCGCCGACGGCAGCCCGGGCTTCCTCGGGGTGGCCATCGCCTCGGTCGCCGGGGTGGTGATGACCGCCGTCCTGATGTTCTCGGCCCTGCCCGCCGCCGGGGTCGCGGCGATGACCGTCACCGTGCTGCTGGCCTTCACCCCGCTCATCCCGACGCTGGCGTTCCGCCTGGCGGGGGTGCCGCTGCCGAGCATGCCGACGACGGCGGACGAGCTGCGCAGCGACAACCAGCAGCTCGACGCGGTGGGCGTCAGGGAGCGCACCGGCCGGGCCAGGCGCTACGTGACGGGGATGGTGGCGGGCATCACGCTGACGGCAGTGATCGCCCAGATCTTCCTCGTGGTGGACGGCGGGATGCTGGCGAGGATCATGTCGGTGGTGATCTCGCTGACGCTGCTGATGCGCGCCCGGGTCTTCAGCGGTTTCGGCGCCCGGCTGTGGCTCAACATCGCGGGCCTGGCCGGGCTGACCGTGCTGGCGGTCTCGATGAGCCTGGGCACCGGCGGAGTCACCGGGGCGCTCGTGGCCACCGGGTTGCTGTGGCTCGCGCTGATGGCGGCCGGCATCGGCGTCTGGCTGCAGACGAGCAAGCCCTCGCCGTTCTGGGGGAGGGCGGGCGACATCGTGGACCTCATCCTGATCGGCGGCCTGTTCCCGCTGGCGCTGGGGGTTCTCGAGGTGTACGCGTGGGTCCGCGGCCTGTCCGGCTGAGGTACCCGTTGTCGAAGGAGGGTCAGTGGACGACTACCAGAACTTCCCCGGGATCGACGTCGACAGGCTGCTGAAGATCGCTGAGCAGCAGGTGGCGCAGGCCGAGGAGGCGCAGAAGGCGCTGTCCGCCGTCGTCGGGCGGGCCAGCGACGCGGACAACCTCGTGCACGTCGAGTTCGGCGGGCAAGGACTGCGGGAGCTGGAGCTGCGGCCCAAGGCGATGCGGCTGGGCTCCGAGGAGCTGGCCGAGAAGATCAAGGCCACCATCCAGGCGGCCGTCGCCGACCACCAGGCACGCGTCGAGGAGGCGATGGTGGAGGTCTACGGCGAGGAGGACAACCCGATGCGCCTCGTCAAGGACCCGGACGCCGCCCTGGACCGGCTGCGGAGCGCGGAAGCGGCCTATAACCGAACTTTCGACAGCGTTATGGGCGAGTTAACGGCAATCAGCCGTCGTCTGGATCTTTGACCGTAAACCTGCCCTGGATGGGGTCAACGGTGCTAAATTGCCGGGTGAAGCTCTTGTGTCAGAACACCGCTGTTGCCCGCCTCTGTTGCGGCTGTGGTGAAGCTAGAGAACGCGGAGGAACGCGATGGATCTCCAGGGCTACGGGGCAAACGACGAGCAGATCCAACAGGCGCAGATCCGTGTCGTCCAGACCATTGAATGGATCATGGGCATGCGGAAGGGCGTCAAGCAGGAGGTGGACGAGCTGACCGTGGCGGCCTGGCGGGGCGCCGCGTCAGGCAAGTTCAAGACGGCGATGGACAACTGGGACGCGCAGGCGGGCAAGATCGAGGCCGACCTGCGGCGCATCGCCGACGCCATGGGGGCCAACGCGCAGACCTACGCGCAGGTGCGCGGTGAGGTCGAGCAGGCCATGAACCGGGTGGACATGCTCATCAACACGGGCGCCTCCGGCGACCGCTACGCGCAGTAAGGAGACCGTCATGTCGCAGGTTTACGCCAACTGGCCGCTGATGGAAGCGGCGGTGGGCCAGCTCGCCAAGGTGGTCACCGACCTCAGCACGGAGACCGACCAGATGATCACGGACCTCTCCAAGATCCTCGGTGAGGCGTGGGAGGGTGGCGCCAAGGGCGACTTCATCGACAACCAGGAGATGTGGAACAAGTCCGAGGCTGAAATGCGCCGGCAGCTCGGCGAGGCGGCCGCAGCGGTGCAGACCGCCAAGGAGAACTACATGGCCGCAGAAGCCAGGAACCGGGCGAGCTGGACCAGGTAGCACATCTTGACAGGCGGGCCGACTGCCGGGCAGGGCCCGCCGGCGCTTTTCGGGGAGGAGCATGACCAGCAAAGACGCCATGGAGAGCGGCCAGGACGAGCTCTACGTCGATCCTGACTGGCCCGGGCTCAAGGTCGACAAGGACGTCCTCTTCTACGACGTCGAGAAGCTGCGCGGATTCGCCGGCGAACTCGAAACGCTGCTCACCACGCTCAAGAGCGGATCGGGCACGGTCGAGACGGTGCGGGGCATCCAGCTCGGCGAGGCCGAGATCGGCAAGTGGAAGGCCGCCAGCGACCTGGCGCACAGCGTCGGAAACACCGGAGGCGGTCAGGCTCCCCGAGGAGCCGCCGGGCTCGCCCACGTCTACGGACTCATGGTCAAGGGCATCGAGGACGTCGCGAAAGCGCTGCGCTCGCATGCCGACACCTACGAGAAGTACGACCCGGACGGGGTCCGGCCGAAGTCCTGAGGGGAAGGCAAGTCGTGGCCAAGTCGGAGTTGCTCCTCATCAGGGACGCGTCGCGCATCCCCGAGGACGGGCCGGTCGCCGCTCCACGCGAGCAGATCAAGGCGTGGCTGGAGAGCACCTCGCCTGGTGAGGTGACGAAGGCGGGGCAGACCTTCGCGGACGCGGAGCAGGCGGTGCGCAAGGCCGCCGAGGAACTGCCCAAGATCGCCAAGCGGCTGGCGGCCGAGTGGGGCGGCGAGACGTCGCCGCACGTGCAGAAGGCCCTGCAGATGCTCAACGCCACCGGACTCGAGCTCGCCTCCGCCATGGGGCTGATGTCCACGTCGCTGAGCCTGTACGGGAACGAATACCTCCCCCAGGCGCGCCAGAAGATCGCCGCGATACCTGCCGAGAAGCCCGCCGGCACGGAGGAGAACACCGGCGGCGGGACCACCGGGATTCCGCGCTCCGAGACCGGGGAGGACCGCGACCCCGACAAGGAGGCGCAGAAGGTCCTGCAGGACCTCAACAAGCGCATCGTCGATCTGTGGGCGATGTACATCCCCCAGCACGTGTTCTACGAGGTGCCCGAGGTGGACATCCCCTCGGACACCGGGGGGCCGAAGCAGGGCCCTGATCTGACCATCACGCCGTTCGGCGCGGGCCTCGGCGGATCGTCAGGGGGCGGCGGCTCGTACAGCGGAGGCGGATTCGACGGCGGCGGGACCTCGGCCGGGCACGACGGCTCCAGCGGCCCCGGCGCCACGGTCGGCGGTTCGTCGGACGCCCGCGACCCGGGCGGCTCCCCCGACGCCCGCGACCCGCAGAACCCCGGAACCGGGCAGGACGGGCAGAACCCCGGGAACGGCCAGGACAGCCCGAACGGGCAGGACGGCTCGCAGCCGGGCGACCGCGGCGACGGCACGGACGGCACGCCCGGAACGGACACGCCGGGCACCGGCCAGGACCAGCAGCCCTCCGGCCGGGACGACGGGCAGGGTGACGCGCGAGGGGACAGGGAGACCACTCCCGCGGTGATCGGCAAGGACCCGGACCCGCGCAGCACGGACTCCGCCTCCTACTTCCCGCAGCACCAGCCGCTCACGGCCATCAGCACCCCCATCACCACGCCCACCACCCAGTACTCGCCCAACCTCGTCGTGGGCGGGCAGCCGCAGGCGCTGCAGCCCGGATACGGCGTGCCGTCCGTGCTCGGCGGTCCCCAGTACGGCGCGGCGGCGTCCGCCTCCTCGGCCGTCCCGCGCGGGACGGCGAGCGGCATGGGCATGATCCCGCCGGTGCTGGGCGGAGCGGGCGCCGACGGCGGCGGTGAGGAGTACACCACGGACCTGCGCGAGGACCGCAACCCGTTCGCGGTCCAGCTCGACGTGACCACGCCGACGGTGGGGGAGAGGGCCTAGATGGCGACCGACCCGTCGCAGCAGCTCAGCCAGCAGCTCCTGCGGCAGGGCATGCCGCAGCCGTCCTCCATGGTGTCGTTCACCGAGGACGAGATCGCCAAGAGCGGGGGCAGGATCGAAGGCGACCGCGAGCACATGTCCGGTCTCCTGCATCGCACCGGCACCATCACGCTCGGGTTCACAGGCGCCAGCGGCTACGGCCTGAACAATTCGCACGACACGATGCGCGACCAGAAGACCGACACCTACAACGTCGCCCGCCAGGTGCTGAAGTCCTGGTACGACGCGTTCCAGGTCGCCGATGCCCGGTACGTGGCGGCCGAGGACGAGAGCAAGAAGGCCGCCGAAGGTCTGGGCGGCGACATCCCGCAGGTGGGCGCTCCCGGTCTGGGCGGGCTCGGCACGGGCGGGCTCGGTGCGGGCGGGCTCGGCGCGGGCGGTATGCCGGGGATCGACCCGGCGGGTCTGAAGACGCCGGGCCTCGGCATGCCGGGCGGCGTGGATCCGCGGCTGAACGATCCCGGCTTGGGAACGCCCGACATCAAGCAGCCGGACCTGAACAACCCCGACCTCAAGCAGCCGGATCTGAAGACCCCGGATCTGCAGCAGCCCGATCTCGACCAGCCGGACCTGAACAGCCCCGACCTCAACCAGCCGGATCTGAAGACCCCGGATCTGCAGCAGCCGGACCTCGACCAGCCGGACCTGAAGAGTCCCGAGCTCACCACCCCGGGCCTCGACCAGAACGGGCTGGACCCGAGCAAGACCTCGCTCGCGGACTACCAGCCGTCCGTACCGTCGATCCCCTCGACACAACTGCCCGGTGGCGGGGTGACCGATCCCGGCAGGGCCACTGTCGGATACGGCACACCGGGCGGCGGATACACCGGCACCGGATCAGGCGGCCTCAGCGGCGTCGGAGCGGGCGCCGCCGGGATGAACAACGTCGCCCGGGCCCTCGCGGGACCCGGCGCCGGCGGCATGCCGATGATGCCCATGATGCCGGGCGGCATGGCGGGCGGCCGGGCAGAGGAGAAGGAGAAGTCCGACTCCACGGCGCTGCGCGCGGACGAGGCCGTGTGGGAGGGCGACGAGGACATCGCGCCCGCCGTGCTGAGCCACGAGGACGTGTGACATGGCCGAGGAGGAGAGCACCGGAGCCAAGGAGCGGTACATCACCGCCTCGACCGTCGCGGCGGGCGCCTCATTGATCATTCGCCGCCCGCTGGCCTTCTCCATCGCCGCGATGCTCGCCGCGATGATCTGCGACCCGGACGACTTCGCGAAGGCCGTCAACGCGTGGAAGACGAGGGTGGCCGGTGGCGTCACGGACGAGCTGGACAAGGTCAAGGAGGACATCCCCAAGCTGCTCGACTACCTCAAGAAAGAGGTCAAGTGGGAGGGCGAAACCTTCCAGATGGTCGAGAAGGTCATGGCCGACTTCGTGGCGGAGTGCGAGAACGACGCCAAGCAGCGTGACGGCGTCGGCGACGGATGCCGTTCCGCCAAGGACCTCTACAACGCGCTGTCCTACGTCGCCGCGGCCGTGGGTGCGCTCATGGTGGCCTGGGCGGGCTTCATGGCGGTGGCCACCGTGTCGTTGTGGGGCCGAGCCGCCGCCGAGGTGGCGGTGACACCGGCGCTGGGCCAGACGGCCAACACCACCCGCGGCGCCATGACCAAGGCGCTGATGTTCGCGGGCGCGCTCAGCATGCTGTTCATGGGCGTCACGCAGCTCAGCGCCAAACAGCAGGCCAAGCTCCAGCAGCTTCAGGCGTCGGCGGACTTCTCGCAGCTGGGCCTGGGCAACGACAAGGCGACCGGTATGATGACGCCCAAGGTCATCATGAGCGACCAGATGAAGAAGATGATGGGCGGCAGCGGGACAGGCGCAGGCGCAGGCGTGGCCACCTGAGCCCGGTCCTCACACGGCGCGCAGCTCCTCGACCGCGTGACGGGCGGTGGCGGCGTCCACCTCGGGACAGCTGTAGCCCTGGGCGATGACATGCGCGCACAGCTCCTCGTCGGGGCGGATCTGGTGCTCCTCGAGGTAGTAGGTGACGGTGTCGGTCCAGATCCAGGTGCCGTCGGTGCGGAAGCTGAGCGGCACCACCTGGCCACGCGAGGGGTCGATCCGGTCGATGTCCGTGCCGGTGGTCGACAGGACCGGGGTGCCCGCCCGCAGGTAGGCGGCCAGGCGCGGATCGACCACCCGCGGGTGGTCGGGCAGGAAGTACGGCACCCCGTCACGCGCGCCGTCGAACACCCTGGCCACCGACATCGCGGGCATGATCTGCAGGTAGCCGTTGCTCCACCCGCGCACCCCGTCGAACGCTTCCTCCAACGTCCAGCCGCGGGCGGAGGCCCTCCTCTCCAGCATCGACCGGATCTCTGCCGAGCTGAACTCCAGCTCCCCGTCAGGATGCCGGCTGATCGTGCCGAGCACCTCGCCCGACCTGACTTCCCGTACCTTCAGCGTGCTCATCTTCCCGTGCGCTCCCGTCACCGGACGACCGATCCCGCGCCGAAGTGATGACGGACGCCCGCCACCGGGCCGGACTCCGTGGCGATCAGGGATGTCTCGCCCTTCGCGTGCAGCCCCACGTGGTACAGCCGTCCCATCATGAACGAGAACTCCCTCTGCAAACCGTGACGATCGAACTCGGGCTGCAAGGCGTGCAGGCGTTCGGTGATCAGCTCGGCGTCCTGCCTGGTGAGCGGGTTCGCGGCGAGCCAGCCGAACGAGCCGTCAGGCAGGCGCCCGACGAAGGCGGACGTGAACGGCTGCATCCGATGGACCTTGAGCCGGTCGTGGTTGAACACACGGGCGTGGTCGATGCCGAAGAGCCTGCCGTCCTCGGTCTTCAGGAGGTTGCCGAAGTGCCGGTCGACGTTCCCGGTCAGTAGGTCGAGCAACCCGATGAGGATCGCATCCCGCCTGCCGCGGTGGCCGCGCAGCACGGAATCGTCGTCCGGCATGGCGGAGCCCTCGATGTACTCCATGATCACGGTACCGGGGTCGTCCGGGTCCAGGACCGCCCGGGGCACGTTGGCATCGATCGCCTGCCCCACCAGGGAGGCCACGACCTCCAGCGGCGCGGCGCGCCGCGCGAATCGGTGCATCGTCTTCCTGACGCCCCGCGTCCGGCCGTCCACCCTGATGAGGTCCACCACACCGTCCTCGCCGCCGCCGAGCTCGACGAAGGTGACGTTCTCCGCGCCGAACAGCGACCGCAGCGTCTCGGGAACGGGCGCCGGTTCATGCCGGGGCGCGCTGACCTCGGCGGCGACCGTCGGTGGTGTCACCCTGGCCTCGGGGACGGCGATGCGCCAGGCGCTGTCGCCGCGGCCGGGGAACATGGGCCGGCCGTCGTCCGTGTAGCGCTGTGACGTGGTCGCGTGCACCTGCAGGTAGTCGCCGACGAAGACGTGCCCCTCACTGCCGATGATCTCACGGCCGGTCGTGTCGGCGAGCTCCTGCAGCAGTGCCGGGTTCGCGCCGATCCCGCCACTCAGCACCCTGAGGGCCGCGTCCGGGGCCGCGATGAGCCGGGGGTCGTGCACGAGCATGATGCCCAGGTCCCTGGCGGTGAGCCGGTGGGTTCCGATGAGGAAGTGGGTGCCGTCGCTCGCGATCGCCATGTCGAGGATGCCGGTCGTGGGCCGCAGCAGCCGCGCGTCGGCGGTGGGCATCACCGCGGAGTCCGCGTCGCGGTACCACACGCCGGCCGCGACCTCGTGCCTGAACTGCCGGATGAGCTCCTGGTGCCGTGCTTCGAGGGCGGGTGCCTGCCGTACGGGCAGTGGTTCGGGAGGGAGCTCCACCGTGTAGAGCCTGTCCCCTCCTACGCCGTTCGGGGTGGTGTAGGCGCCCTGATGGACGCCCAGGATCTTGAACCTGGTGCCGGGCGCGTGACTGGCCCGGCCGTCGCCGAGGTCGGTGCCCGTCCTCGAGTACATGACGACTTCCATGGGCGCGACATGGAAGGGGAAGTACTCGTGCATGCTGAGCACCGTGTCGGGCGCCTCGGACTCGCTGCCCGGCCGGGTCCGCTTCGCCGGGGCGTCCAGCTCCCGGTAGACGGTGCCCGTGACCGGGGTTCCGGGGCCGAAGTGGTGCTGGGCGGCGACGGCCGGATCCGGGGCCGAGGCGATGAGCGGGGTGTCGCCCTTCGCGTGCAGGCCCACGTGGTAGAGCCGGTCCATCATCACGTCGTACTCGGCCAGCATGCCACGCCGTGCGAACTCGGGACGAAGGGCGTACAGGCGCTCCGTGAGAAGGTCGACGTCAGTCCTGGTCAGAGGGTTGTCGACCCAGCCGAACCGGCCGTCCGATCCATAGTCCAGGAAGTTACCGCCGAAAGGTTCACCATGGTAGGCGAGGTCGAGGCGCTTCATGTCGAACGCGCGCGCTTGGTCGATCGCGTAGAGGTCGTCGCCGTCCTCCAGCAGGTTCTCCAGCCTGTCGTGGTTGATGACGAGGATGTCGAGCAGCTCGATCAGCAGCGCTCCGCGCTTGGACTGGGCGTCCGCCCCTAGGATCAGCCGCCCCGGCAGGTGCTCCATCAGAACGGCGTCGGGCATGGTCGGGTGGGGCCGGGCGTGCGCGA
Source organism: Nonomuraea sp. NPDC005501 (assembly GCF_040605905.1). NCBI lineage: Bacteria > Bacillati > Actinomycetota > Actinomycetes > Streptosporangiales > Streptosporangiaceae > Nonomuraea > Nonomuraea sp. NPDC005501. Next base: position 18,053 of record NZ_JBEXDT010000024.1, read on the forward strand.
CGTTCGCCCCGAGCCGCTCGCCCACCAGCGCCGCGAGCAGCTCGGCGTGGAGGGGACGGGCGCGTCCTTCCCACATCACCTTCCTGACCACGCTGGTCTCCTCGTCCAGCACGAGCAGGTCGACCCTGCCGTCCTCGCCTTCGCCGATGGTGGTCCAGCTGCTCTCGGCAGCGGCCGTGGCCGCGGCGATGACCTCGTCCGTCAGCCCGCGTCTCGGTTCCGGCCAGGCGACGGGAACCTGGGCCGGGCCTTCGGGCGGTGCGACGCGTGCCCTCGGCGCGGCACGGTGCCAGCCGCCGTCGTCACTCGCCGGGAAGACCGGCCGGCCGTCGGCGGTGTACTCCTGGACGGACGCGGTGTGCGCCTGGCGGTCCGCGCCGATGTAGACCAGCCGGTCACCGGCGATCACCTCGTGCCCCGTCATGTCGGCGAGTGCCTGCAGCAGGGCACGGTTCTGGGCGAAATCGCACCCCAGCACGCGCAGGACGGCATCCGGGGCGGCGATCACGAGGGGGTCGTGGGCGAGCATGGTGGCCAGGTCGGCGACGGTGAGCCGATGATCGCCGATGCGGAAGTGGGTGCCGTCGGCCGTGATGCCGACGTCGATGACGCCGGCGGTGGGCCGCAGGAGCCGCGGGTCGGCCGTCGGCAGGACGGGCACGGACGGGTCCCGGTACCACACGCCCGCCGCCACCTGGTGCCTGAACTTCAGGATCAGCTCCCGATGCCTGGCTGTCAGCTCGGGCGCCAGCTGCGCCAGAGGAGTGGCCGCCAGATCGGCGTGGCCCGCCGCAGAGTCGACGATCGACCCGGCGCCCCCGGTGGCGCGCGCGGCGATGCCCGCCCAGCGCTCCATCATCGCCGCGTACCAGTCCTGCCTGCCTCTGGCCGCGAAGTTCTGCTCCAGGTCCTGCAGCCTGGAGGTGATCCGCGCCACGTCGGCGGCGGTCAGCGGGTTGCCGTCCGTCCAGTGGTAGGCGAACGACGAGGTGTCGCCCTCGCCGAGCACCTCCGTCCGGTCGATGAAGGGCGACGCCCACAGGGAAGCGCCCCTCGGTACGAGCTTGTCGTGCGGCTCGGCGAAGCAGAACTCGTGGTCGATTCCCGCGACCCGGCCGTCCTGCGCCGCCATGAAGTTGGGCCCCCACCTGTCGGTGTTCAGCACCAGAGCGTCACCGAGGCCGATCAGCAGCACGTCCCGCTGGTTGTTCAGCCTTTTCGGCTGCGCGAACCCGTCGAGGTGCTCGATGAGCAGACGAGTGGGGCCCATCCGGTAGACGCGGGGGACCCGTGCGCCGACGACCTCGTAGACCAGTGAGGCGAGTTCCTCCGAGTCGGCGCGCCGCCGAGCGAGCCACGCCTCGCCACTGAAGGTCCCGATCTCCGACAGATCCTTGAGGACCGCGGCCAGGCCGTCGTGGAAGACGAGCTTCCACACGTTTCCCTCGTTCATCCGGCCGCCGCTGAGCCGCACGCTCTCCTTCACGCCGGACAGCAGGCCGAGGACCAGTTCGCCGGGGAAGGTCCAGTGGCCGATCCGCGTCGGCTCACGGAAGCCGTCCTGTGCGTGCCAGGGCCGCGGGGCCGGCGCCGACAGGCTGGTGGCGCCGGGGTCGGGCCGCTCCTCGCTCGGCCGGCCACGATCCTCCGCTGTTTGCTCGGCCTCGCGGTTCGGGGCGGCGGGCCTGTTGATCAGGTCGTCCACGCTGCGGCCGGGACGGGACGCGTTCTTGACCAGCTCGGCCTGCTCCAGAGCGGTGGCGAGTTGGTCGGTGGTGGCCGCCGCGACGACCGGCTGGAAGCCGTCACGGACGGCATCGACGTACAGGTCGAGCAGCGGTGCCGGCCCCCGCGCGGCGACCAGCGCCGTCAGGGCGGTCTGCCCGGTGGGAGCCAGCCGGCCGCCGAACATCTCGGGCCCGGCGAGTTCCACCAGCCGGCCGAGATCCGCCCAGGTCTCCTGCGGGTGGGGGCCGATGTGGCTCACCGCCTCGCCCAGCCACTGGAGGCGCTCGTCCCCGGTCAGGCTCACATACTGCCGGAGGTGCCGGCCCGGGGCGTGGCTCAGGTCGACAGAGGTGTAGGCGCCCTTGCGTTCCAGGTCGAGGAACGCTCTGAGCGTCGCGTCGAGTCCGCGCTCCCGGACCAGGTCGCGCATGTGCGCGTCGGCCGTCGCCCCCTCCGGCTCGAAGTCGACCCACAGATGCAGACGGCCGATGGCGCGCAGCTCCTGCTCGGTCAGCCCGTCCATCCCGGCCGTCGCCGCGACGGCGCGGCCTTCGCGAAGGTGCAGGTCGGTCGTGGTGGCGAAGTCCACCAGCGCGGCGGTCAACGCGTCGGCGTCGCGCTGGGACAGGGCGTCCGCGACCCCGGCGTGTCCGGCCTCCAGCGCGCGCAGCGCCGTGCCGTACACGCCTCTGCGGCCACCGAGCTCGTGGGCGGCCCGTTCCGCGGCCGCGGCCGCGGTCTCCGAGCCGCCGAAGACCTCCGCGATCGCGGCCAGCTGCCGTAGCCTGCCGTCCGTCAGGCCGCGCAGGCCCACGTCGCCCGCGATCTCGGAGCCGCGCTGCACCTCCGGGTGCCAGGACTGCATGCTTCGGGGGTCGGACTGATCAGGGTGATGGAAGCTCACCGCTCCGTCCGGCAGCCCGGCGAACCCGGGCTGCCCGGCGGCGCCGCGGACGGGCGTCCCGGCGAGCGGGTCGATCGGGTTCTCCGGGGCGAACGCGGTGGTGCCCGGACGCCACCACCGGCGGGGCTTGCCGGTGTCGGCCGCGGCTGCCGTCCGCGTGGTGTCGCCGGTCTCGGCGGGCTGGGCGGCAGGCACGCCCTGCTCGGTCTCGTCGGATTCGACGGTCTGGAGTGCCGGGAGTTCCTGCTCGGTCTCGTCGTTCTCCGCGCGGCTGAAGAAACCGTCGAGCTTGTCGCCCACGAAGACGGCCAGCATCTCACCGCCGGACCAGGCGTAGCGCAGGATGCGCACGTCACCGTCGTCGTGGACCGGGTGGAAACCGGACTCCTCCAGCTGCTCCCGCAGGGGTTGCTCCCAGCGCCCGTACGGGTAACGGCGGCGTTCCCGCGGCGAGCCGCCGGGCAACCGTACGTCGCCCATGGGCAACGCTTGCATGTCGTCCTCGTCGAAGCCGACCAGCAGCTCGGGGCCGCCTTCAGCGTTGGCGTCCACGTCGACGATGCGCACGCCGCGGTAGTGCCGGGGCTCCCTCTTCAGGTACAGGACGGGGTCGCCGGTGCCGGTGCGCCTGACGAGCCGCGAGACGCCTCTCCAGTACGGGCTGGTGCCGAGCCAGCCGCCTCCGCCGGGGTGGCGCGGCACGGCACCCGTGGTCGTGCCCGGCAGCAGCCCGGAGATGCCCGCGTCCGCCGACAGCACCGACGAGAAGAAGACCTTGATGTCCTGCGGGTCGACGCGCGGCATGTGGACGTTGTCGCCGTAGAAGCCATGCGCGGCGATCAGCTCGCCCGCCCGGCCCGGGAAGCGCAGCTCCTTCCGGGACGCCGTGTGCACGACCACGTAGTCGGGGCTGTAGCCGAGCATGTCGCCGAAGGGTGAGCGGACGGGGAACAGCGGCATCTCCCGCCGGACCTCGAACTCCTGGCCGCCGATGGTGATCCGGTCGAAGCCGGGCAACTGGTCGTCCAGCATCCTGATGAGGCGCAGCGGCATGGCGAGATCCGCGTGCCCCGTCCCCTCGATCTGCGCGAGGTGGTCGTCGTGCCTGACCACCCCGGCGACGTCACCCTGCCAGCCCTCCGTGACCTGGTGCGGGAGCTGCTTCTCCAGAGCCCGCACGTCGTCGAGCCGGCCGGGCGACGCGGCGTCCAGCATGGCGTGGATCGTGGCGGTGTCGGCGTGGACGAGCACGTGGCGGACGTGGGCGTCGTCCGGCCGGACCGTCCACTCCAGCCACGTGTCGCTCACCCGCACGCCCTCGGGGGAGCCGCCGAGCAGGTGCGCGCCCCGCGGGGCGGCGATCCGGTACAGGGTCTCGGCCTGCCCGTCCGCCGTGATCGCCAGGGTGGTGGCCTGGCCGTCCGACCTGATCCGCATGCCGGCGCCGTCGTCGTGGGCCACGTGGAGTTCTTCCGGCTGGGCGGTGGCGTCGGTGACCTGCCGGTACAGCACGACGCTCGAGTCGGCCGACTGGTGGAGCACGAACGGTCCGCCCCGCCAGAACGGCGTGGCGCCAAGCTGCCCGAACCCCGACAGGTCGGCGGGCGAGGCGGTCAACCGGCGGAGCGACTCCGCGATCTGCGCCGCTTCTTCGGGCACCTGGTGGCGGGCTGCCTGGGACAAGGCCGGCGGCAGCTCGACGAACACCGCGCCGCCGTACGACGACGACCAGTCGGTGTTGCAGAGCTCGGCCGCGAACGGCACACCGGGCCCGGAGTAGTGGTCCTTTTTCAGTCTGACCGCGAAGCTCAGCCCGTTGACCTCCAGCACGGATTCGCTGTTCCTGGTGTCGGTCCGGAGCGTCGCCACGTCGACCAGCCGCTGCTGGGCAGGGCTGAAGGGGACGCTCCAGTACAGGCTGGTGAGCCGCCGCTTGCCGTCCAGCACGGCCATGACCGTCGTGGCGCCGTGCGTGAACCGCATGATCCGCTGCCGGCCGTCCTCGGCCACCAGCGTGAAACCGAACTGGAGCAGCTGTTTCTCGGTCGGCCGGGCGACCACGTGCTTCGCGTAGGGGTCCGTGGGCAGGCTCGCCGTTCCGCGCGTGCCGACGGACCACCGCGCCACATGCCGCGTGTCGTCCTCCACGGTGATGTGGACCTCGTCCGCGGACCGAGCGTCGACACCGACGCGGGCGATGCCGCCCTTGTGGTCCAGCCGGGCGTAGTAGCGGATCCCGCTGTCGCCGGACTCGACCAGGACGTCGTCGTTACCGGCGAACCTGCCGGCCATGGGGGCCAGTCCCGCGGGCGGGGCGGCGACCGCCTCGGGCAGGGCCGGGAGCTCCGGCGCGCGGGTGCCCGGCGCCGTGTGCACCGCGACGACGGCGACCTCGCCGGCGGGACGCTCCAGGTCCCTGTCGGCGTAGCCGGTGAGCTCCACCAGCCGATCGCCCGGCATGCGTTCGTCCAGGTGCGTGAATACGCCGACGATCTGTTCAGGCGAGACGCGGGCCGGGGACCTCCTGCCGCCGTAGAAGCCGTGCGAGGCGGCCGTCTCGGCGATCGCCGCGTCGAAGATCAGCCGCTCGCCGGTCGCCACGTTGACCACCTGGATCGAGGTGGCCGGCGCGGCGCCGCCGAACGGGTTACGCGCCAGGCCGGACCGGCTCAGCACCCGTAGGTCGTACTCGTGGCCGCCGAGCCTGATCCGGGCCTGGTCGACGTGGCGCAGCACATGGGCGACGAGGCGGAGCGGCTGGGCCACGTCGTGGTGCGTCAGCCCCCCGGCCTGCACCCAGGTGTTGTCCCTGACCAGCGCGTCCCGCACGTCCTCGGTGCGGCCGAGCAGCCCGGCCTCACGCAGCCGCTGCTCGATCTCGGTCCTCGGCACGCCGCCGAACTCCTGGAGCCTCGCGATGGTCACCTCGTCGTTGGTCCCCCCGACGGTGAACCCGGTCGTCTCGCTGACGACCCGCGTGCGCTCCAGCCCCACGAGTTCCGGCGTCATGTCCACGGCCCGGACCTCGGCGTCCACGACGGACCCGTCCTCCAGAACCGTGAATTCCATCCAGCCGTTGTCGACCCTGATGCCCTTGAGTCCGGTCGCCGCATGGGTGTGCGTGCCCATGGCGGTGGCGGGGGCCAGCAGCCTCGCCAGACGCTCGCCGCTCACCGGTACGTACAGGCTGATGAGGCGTCCCCCGGACAGGGTGGCGATGACGTCGGCTTCGGGATGGCGCCGGTTGACCTCCCACTGCGTCTGGGTCACCGTCTCGAAGAAGCCGTTGAGGCTTCCGCGGTACTCGTAGCTGCCGGACGTCAGCCGCCGCGCCCTCTCGGCCATCTCCGGGGTGACGTCACCCTGTTCGACTCGGCGCAGCCGGGGGCCGTCGGCCTGCTCGACCCGGTACCAACCATCGCTTTGGAGCACGTGCAGGACGCCGTCGGCGAAGCGCATGTTGAAGACGGTTCCAGTGGTCAACCGGCGGTAGAGCCTGAGCCTGTCCCCGTGCACCTCCCTCGACGCCACCCAGCCGTCGCCTTCCTTCCAGTGCCCGTCCCACAGCGGCGAAGACAAGCCGTCGAGAGAGGTGAGGGCGGCCGCTTCAGGGAGGCCGGCCGCAGGAGGGGCGGACGCCGGCGTCGGTGCGGCGGACGTCAGGGCGGCCGAGGGCGCGGCGGGGCCGTCGGACAGGACGACCCGCCGTTCCTCGGCGACGTAGGTGACGCGCAGCCTCGTGCCCGGCGCGGCCAGCACCTGGCGGGTGCCCGCCTGGTAAGTGATGGGCCCGAGTTCGCGCGCGTCCGCCACGTCGAAGTCGAACCGGACGCGCACCTTGCCCTCGGGCACGGCGCTCGCGGGAGGCGCCGTCTCCGGGGTCACGAGGGTGAACTCCGACAGCACGATCTCCGGCGTCGCGACTTGCGCGCGGAGCTCCTGCGGGGTCAGGTCCACCCAGTACGAGACCGGGGCGGCGGGGGCCGGCAGGTCCTGCCACGCGGCCCACATCTCCGCGACCGCGCCGCCCAGAGGCTCGGAGCGGAGCCCCTGCCGGATCGCCTCGTTGATCTCCGCGTCGTGTCCGGCGGTGAAGGCGCGCAGCATGACGACGCCCTCGGGCCGGGTGTCGAAGCCGGCGGCGTGCCGCCGGATCAGCTCGGGGTCCGCGGCCTGGATGTCCTGCAGTTCGCGCCGGAGCTTGTCGTACTCGGTGATGGACAGCCACTCGTGCACGTCCTGTCGCGTGCTCGCGCTGGTGGCCGGCAGCTGCCCGTCCACCCAGGCGTGGCCGGTCTCGAACGGGGAACGCTCGCTCACGACGACGTCGGCGCTCTCGGCGCTCCCAGCAGTCTCGGCGCTCTCGGAGCGCTCGGCGGTCTGGGCGGTCTGTGCCGTCCGGGCGGTGTCCGTGCTCTCCGGCTGCTCCACGTTCTCCGCGAGGAGACCCAGGCCCCCTTCGAGCTCGTCCCGCGACGGGCGGGACGGGATGAGCCCCAGCCGGTGCCCGTCCGCGATCACGTCGAGAACCTGGCGCGAGACGTTCGGCGGATAGTACAGACCGGCGGCGTCGGCGAGGTCGAACAGCTGCCGGGACAGTTCCTCCATCGTCTGGAAACCGCCGCCGTACGCCCGCTGCACCCATGCCAGAGCGCGGGCCTGGGCGGGTTCGAGGCCGTGGAGGTCGAGCCCGAGTGCGAGGGCTTCGCCCAGCCAGCGGTCCGGGTCCTGCGCTATGACTCCCTTCAGCAGGTCACGCGCGACTTCCTTGGTGAACCTGTCGGACTGGCCCGGCTCGGGCTCCCAGACGAGTTGTCCCTGTTCGTGCGCCTCCCAGAGCAACGGCTCGATGAGGTCGTGGGCCAGTGACAGCTCGCTGACCAGCCAGCCGGTCACGCGGTAGCCCTCGGTCAGCAGCGTCTCGATGTCGTACGCGGTCGCGCTCCGGGTGCGGGGCTGCGCCGGGCCCGTCGGGGGTGCCGGCTCGTGCCGTTCCACCCGTTCGCCGGCGTCGTCCTGGTCAGGGCTGCCCTGCTGCATCGGGTGCGCGGTCTCACGCTCGGCAGGCCACCCTTGCGCGTTGGGCCGCTCCGGGTCGTGGTGGAAGCTCACCGCTCCGTCCGGCAGCCCGGCGAACCCGGGCTGCCCGGCGGCGCCGCGGACGGGCGTCCCGGTGAGCGGGTCGATCGGGTTCTCGGGGGCGAACGCGGTGGTGCCCGGGCGCCACCACCGGCGGGCCTTGCCGGTGTCGGCCGCGGCTGCCGTCCGCGTGGTGTCGCCGGTCTCGGCGGGCTGGGCGGCAGGCACGCCCTGCTCGGTCTCGTGGGATTCGGCGGCCTGGAGGGCCGGGAGTTCCTGCTCGGTCTCGTCGCTCTCCGCGCGGCTGAAGAAACCGTCGAGCTCGTCGCCCACGAAAACGGCCAGCATCTCACCGCCGGACCAGGCGTAGCGCAGGATGCGCACGTCACCGTCGTCGTGGACCGGGTGGAAACCCGACTCCTCCAGCTGCTGCGACAGGGGCTGCTCGGAGCGCCCGTACGGGTACGTTCGGCGAGTCTCATTCTGTGCGCCCACCCGAACGTCGCCCATGGGGAACGCGTGACCCTCGTAACTGTTCGCGTAGGCCAGGAGCAGCGGCCCGCCTTCGGCGGTGGCGTCCACGTCCACGATGGTGGCGGAGTAGTAGAGCTGGAGCTCCCTCTTCAGGTACAGGACGGGGTCGCCCGTGCCGGTGTGCTTGACCAGCCGGGAGACGCCTCTCCAGTACGAGCTGGCGCCCAGCCAGCCGCCTCCGCCGGGCAGGCGCGTCGCGACATCCGAGGTCGTGCCGCCCAGAAGCCCGGAGATGCCCGCGTCGGACGACAGCAGCCCCGAGAACATGATCTTGATCTCTTGCGGATCGACGCGCGGCATGTGGACGTTGTCGCCGTAGAAGCCATGCGCGGCGATCAGCTCGCCGGCGCGGCCGGGGAAGCGCAGCTCCGCCCTGGAGGCCTTGTGCACGACGACGTAGTCGGGGCTGTAGTCCAGCATGTCACCGAACGGCGAGCTGACGGAGGACAACGGCATCTCGCGCCGCACCTCGTACTCCTGGCCGCCGATGGTGATCCGGTCGAAGCCGGGCAGCTCGTCGTCCAGGGCCCTGATGAGGCGCAACGGTATGGCGAGGTCCGCGTGGGTCGTCCCCTCGATCTGCACGAGGTGGTCGTCGTGCCTGAGCACCCCCGCGACGTCGGTCCGCCAGCCCTCCGTAACCTGGTGGGGGAGCTGCTTCTCCAACCTGCGCACGTCGTTGAGCCGGTCGGTCGACGCGGCGTCCAGCGCGGTGCGGAGCGTGGCGGGGTCGGCCTGCACGACGATGTTGCGGGTGTGCGGCTCGTCCGGGTGGATCGTCCACTCCAGCCAGGTGTCGCCCATCCGCACGCCCTCGGCGGAACCGCCGAGCAGCTGCGCGACCCGCGGGGTGGCCATCCGGTACAGGGCCTCGGACTGCCCGTCCTCCGTGATCGCCAGGGTGGCGGCGTCCGCGCTCGTCCTGATGCTCAGGCCCGCCTCGTCGTGGACCTCTCGGAGGCCTCCCCGCGGGGCGGTCTCGTCCTGCCGGTACAGGACGACGCCGGAGTCCGGCCGCTGGAGGACCACGAACGGCCCGCTCCGCCAGAAGGGGGTGACTCCCAGCTGCTCGAACCCGGGCAGGTGAGCGGGCGAGGCCGTCACCTGGCGGAGCGACTCCGCGATCTCCGCCGCCTCGTCGGGCACCGCGTGACGGGGCCGGGGGGACGAAACCGGTGGCAGGTCGACACGGACACTGCCGCCGATCCCCAGCGTCGACTCGTGGTTCCAGAGAATGGTCTCGAACGGCCTGCCCGGCGTGGACTTCTGCTCGCGCTTCGCCGCGAGTTTGAAGCGCAGCCCGTTGATCTCCATCGTGAAGTCGCCCGCGCTGGGCCGGATCGTGGCCGCGTCGACCAGCCGCTGCTGAGAGGGGCTGAAGGAGACGCTGGAGTACAGGCCGGCGAGTCGCCGCCGGTGGTCGAGCACGGCGATGACGGTCGTGGTGCCGTGTTCGAACCGCATGAGTCGCTCCCCGGCGTCGGTCAGCGGAGCGAAACCGAGGCGGCGCAGCTGCTTCTCGGTCGGTCGGACGAGCCGGTCGTCCGTGGCGAAGTCGATGGCCGTCGTGGTTCCGTGCGTACCGACCGACCAGCGCGTCACATGCCGCATGTCGTCTTCCACGATGACGCGGGCCTCGTCCGCGGACAGGCGGTCCACACCGATGCGGGCGATCGCGTCACCCTCGCCCAGCCGGGCGTAGAAGCGCCTCCCGTCGTCGCCGAACTCGATCACCATGTCGTCGCTGCCGGCGAACCTGCCGCCCAGGGGCTCCAGGCCCTCGGGCAGGGTCGTGACCGCGTCGGGCAGGGCCGGGAGCTCCGGCGCGCGGGCGCTCGGCGGTGTGTGCGCCGCGGCGACGACGACCTCGCCGGTGGGTCGCTCCAGGTCCCTGTCGGCGTACCTGGCGAGCTGGTCCAGATGCCCGTCCGGCAGAGCGTCGTTCAGGTGCGTGAACACGCGGATGATCTGCTCGGGCGAGACCCGCGCAGGGGACCTCCTGCCTCCGTAGAAGCCGTGCGAGGAGGCCGTCTCGGCGATCACCGTATCGAAGGTCAGCCGTTCGCCGGTCGCCACGTTGACCACCTCGATCGAGGTGGCGGGCGCGGCGCCGCCGAACGGGTTGTCCGCGAGTCCGGACCGGTGCACCGCGCGCACGTCGTACTCGTGACCGTGGAGCCGGATCCGGGCCTCGTCGACGTACCCCAACACGTAGCCGGCGAGGCGGAGCGGCTGAGCCAGGTCATGGTGCGTCAGGTTCGCTGCAAGCACCAGCGTGTTGTCCCTGACCAGCGCGTCGGTCAGGTCCTCGGCGCGGCCGAGGAGGGCCGCCTCCCGCAGCCGCTCCTCGATCTCGGCCTTCGGCACGCCGCCGAACTCCTGGAGCCGGGCGATGGTCGCGTCGTCGTTGACGGCTCCGACGGTGAACCCGGTCGGCTCGCTGACGACCTTCGTGCGCTCCAGCCCCACGAGCTCCGGAGTGAGGTCCACGGGCCGGATCTCGGCGTCCACGACCGACGCGTCCTCCAGAACGGTGAACTCCATCCAGCCGTTGTCGACCCTGACGCCCTTGAGCCCGGTCGCCGGGTGGGTGAGCGTGCCCAAGGCGGTGGCGGGCGTCAGCAGTGTCGTCAGTTGTTCGTCGCGTACCGGGACGTGGAGGCCGACGAGGTGCCCCCCGGAGAAGGTGACGATGACGTCCGCGTCGGCATTGCGCCGGCTGATCAGGCCCGGCTCCTGGTGCACCGTCACGTTGAAGTTGTAAAGGCTTCCGAAGTACCCGTGCGACCCGGATCGTTGCGCCCTGGCGGCCATCTCCGACATCTCCGGGAGGAGGTGGGCGTCTTCGACTCTGCGCAGCTGCGGGCCGTCGGCCGTCTGCTCGACCCGGGACCATCCGTTGCTCCGGAGCACGTGCAGGACGCCGTCGGCGATGTGCATGTCGAGGACGGCGCCGGTGGGCAGCCGGCGGTAGAGCCGGAGCGTCTCCCCTCGCCCCTCCGTCGACGCCACCCAGCCGTCGCCTTCCTTCCACGCATCCTCCCTCATCGGCGCGTACGAGGGAGGGTCGAAGGGGGTGAGGACGGGCCGGCCGTCGCCTGACGCCTCGCTCCGCGCCGCCGGAAGCGTGTCCGGCTGCTCCGGCGCCACCGATGGCGCGGCCACGGGGCCGTCCGCAGGCGCGGTCAGGGCCGGCGACGGTGCGGCGGACGTCAGGGCGGCCGAGGGCGCGGCGGGGCCGCCGGACAGGACGACCCGCTGCTCTTCCGCGACGTAGGTGACGCGAAGCCTGGTCCCCGGCGCGGCCAGCACCTGGCGGAGGCCCGCCTGCCGCGTGATGGGCCCGAGTTCGCGCGCGTCCGCCACGTCGAAGTCGAACCGGACGCGCACCTTGCCCTCGGGCACGCTCGTCGCCGGGGGGTCCGTCTCGGCGGTCACGAGCGTGAACTCGGACAGCACCACCTCCGGCTCCGCGATCCGTCCGGCGAGCTCCTGCGGCGTCAGATCCAGCCAGGAGGAGACCGGGCCGGCGAGGGGCGGCAGTTCCTGCCACGCGGCCCACATCTCCGCGACCGAGCCCCCGATCGGGTCCCGGCCGGGGCGGAGCCCCTGACCGATCGCCGCGTTGATCTCCGCGTCGTGTCCGGCGGTGAAGGCGCGCAGCATGACGACGCCCTCGGGCCGGGTGTCGAAGCCGGCGGCGTGCCGCCGGATCAGCTCGGGGTCCGCGGCCTGAAGGTCCCGCAGCTCACGCACGAGCTGGTCGTACTCGGTGACGTGGAGCCACTCGCGCACGTCCTGCCGGGTCGCCAGGCCGGTGCTCGCGAACCGCCCGTCCGCCCACGCGTGGCCGACCTCGTGGGTGACCGGCTCGCTCACGGTGCCGGCGGTGCTCTCCGTGCCCTCGACGGTCCGCGTGCTCTCCGCGTTCTCGGTGTTCTCGCTGATCCGGCTGTTCCCGGCGTCTTCGGTGTTCCCGGTGTTCCCGCCGTTCTCGGCCAGGAGCCGCAGGCCCAGTTCGAGCGCCGCCCGTGACGGGCGGGACGGGATGAGCCCCAGCCGGTGCCCGTCGGCGATCACGTCGAGAATCTGGCGCGAGACGTTCGGCGGGTAGTACAGACCGGCGGTGTCGGCGAGGTCGAACAGCTGCCGGGACAGCTCCTCCATCGTCTGGAAACCGCCGCCGTACGCCCGCTGCACCCATGCCAGGGCGCGGGCCTGGGCGGGTTCGAGGCCGTGGAGGTCGAGCCCGAGCGCGAGGGCTTCGCCCAGCCAGCGGTCCGGGTCCTGCGCTATGACACCCTTCAGCAGGTCACGCGCGACTTCCTTGGTGAACCTGTCGGACTGCCCAGGCTCGGGCTCCCAGACGAGTTGTCCCTGTTCGTGCGCCTCCCAGAGCAACGGCTCGATGAGGTCATGGGCCAGTGACAGCTCGCTGACCAGCCAGCCGGTCACGCGGTAGCCCTGGGTCAGCAGCGTCTCGATGTCGTACGCGGTCGCGCTCCGGGGCGCCGTCGCGACCTGCGCCACCGGCTCGCCGGTCCTCTCCTCGGGGCGGGCGACATCGGCCGTCTTCTCGGAGCGGGCGACGGCGGGTGCCTCGTGGCGCCTTTCGGCCTGCTCCAGGGCGGCGGCGAGCTGGTCGGGAGTGGTGGCGTCGATGACCGGCCGGAAGCCGTCCCGGACCGCCTCCAGGTACAGCTCGATCAGCTGCAGACGTCCCTTGGCGGCGGTCAGGGCGGAGAGCGGGGTGGTCTCCTCGGAGGCGAGCCGGCCGCCGAGCAGTTCGGCCCCGGCGACCTCGACCAGGAGGCCGAGCTCCGCCCGGATGTCGTTCCAGGGGGCCACGGCGCGGTTCGCGGCCTCACCCAGCCAGAGACGGCGATCGTCTCCGGTCCGGTCCATGTACTCCTTGAGCCACGATCCCGCGTCGTACATCAGGTCGACGGAGGTGTACGAGCCCTTGCGCTCCAGGTCCAGGTAGGCCTCAAGCGTCTTCGTGAGGCCGTGCTCCCGGACCAGCCCGTCCATGGCGGGCTCGGTGGCGCCCTCCTGACCGAACTCGACCCACATGTGCAGCCGGCCGACGGCCCGCAGCTCCTGGTCGGTCAGGCCGTACATCCCCGCGCGGGCGGCGAGGCTCCGCCCGGCGTCCAGGTGGAGGTCGACGTCTTCCACGTACTGCACCAGCTCGGCGGTCAGCGTGTCGGGGTCGCCTCCGTCCAGCGCCTCCTGGACCGCCTCATCGCCCTGGCCCAACGCGCGCAGCGCGGTCGCGTAGACACCGCGTTCGCTGCCGAGGTCGTATCCGGCCCGCTCCCAGGCCAACCGCGCACGATGGCGCTCCGCGGTCATGGCCGTGCCGGTCGGGTGGTAGATCTCCGCCATCTCGCCCAGGCGGCGCGCCGAGCTCTCCGGCAGCCCTCGCCATCCCAGCCGGTCCGCGATCTCCCTGCCTCGTGCGGTCGTCGCGTCCCCCCGCCCGTCCGCCTGCTGCAGCGCGATGGCGAGCTCGTCAGGAGTGGCCGCGCCGATGACCGGCCGGAAGCCGTCGCGGACCGCGGCGAGGTACAGGTCGACCAACGGCTTGAGCCCTCTGCCGGTGACCAGGCGGGAGAGCGGGGTGGCCCCTTCGGGAGCGAGCCGGCCGCCGAACAGCTCCGGCCCGCCAACCTCCGCCAGCCGGCCCAGCACCGGCCAGACCCCGCTCGGGTACTCGGCGAGGCGGCTCACGGCCTGCCCCACCCACCGGAGCCGATCGTCTCCGGTCAGGTCCATGTACTGCATGAGCCGGTCCGCGGACTGGTGGACCATGTCCATGGCGGCGTACGCGCCCTTGCGCTCCAGGTCGAGGAACGCCTCGAGCGTGGCCCGCAGCCCCCGCTGCTGGACCAGCTGATGAACGATCGGGTCGGCCGCCGATCGCCACGTCCGCAGTCCGGACCGCATGGCGAGAAGGCCGATCGAGCGCAGCTCCTGCACGGACAGCTCGGCCATCCCCGCCTGGGAGGCCAGCGCCGACCCCTCCCTGGCGTGGAGCTCCGCAGCGGTGGCGTAGTTCACCAGCGCGGCGGTCACCACGTCGACGTCGCTCGTGGTCAAGGCCGCTCTGAGCGACGGGTCACCCGTGTTCAGCGCCTCCAGCGCGGTCTCCCACACGCCGCGACTGCCGCCCAGCCGGGACTGGGCGCTCTGCTCGGCCCGGAAACCCTCGCGGGAGGCTTCGAACATGCTGTCGATCTGGCCCACCTGCCGCAGCCGCAGATCCGGCAGCCCGCTCCAGCCCATGTCGGCGGCGACCCGGCGGCCCCGCCGCAACCCCTCGTCGCCGGCCTCCCACCCGCGCGGGTTGGGCGCGTCCGGGGCGTTGTGGAACGTCACCCCTCCGTCCGGCAGCCCGGCGATTCCGGCCCGCCCCGCGGCGCCGCGCACGCGCGTCCCGGTGAGCGGGTCGATCGGGGTCTCGGGCGCGAACGCGGTGGTGTCCGGGGCCGGCCGGGCCCGGCCGGCCGGCCGGGTGGTGGCGTCCTCCGAGCCGGTACGGCCCGCGGCCGGCTCCTGTCCACGCGTGTCACCGTCGGTGGAGGCGGCCGCGAGCGCCTTCTCCACCGCCTGTGCGAGGTCGTAGCCCGAGACGAACTCCCCGGGCGCTCGTCCGGCGAGCACCTCAGCGATCTTCTCCGCCACCTCGGCGAACCGGTCGCCCACGTGCCCCAGCGCGATGTTCTCCGAGTTCTCGGCCGCGGCCGAGAACAGCTTCGCCACCTCGACCACGGCCCTGGTGGTCCGCACGTCGCCGAACAGCTCCGCTGCGGCGCGCCGCAGCACGTGCACGCCCTGCTCGCCGGGGAAGCGCTGGCCGCCGGTGAAGCGGTACCACTCCACGAACCGCGCGAGCCCGTCCACGTCTCCGACAGTGAGGCGGTCACGGCCCATGGCCTGCGCCACCTGACGGAGGAGCGCATGCGGGCTGGGGACCGCGCCGTCCTGGCCCGCGACGAGTTCGACCAGCGCGCGGACCCGCCTGAGGTCGGCGCTCCTGAACGGGAAGTCCGTCGAGGTCCCGTACATGGCGGCCGCGGTGGAGACCAGAGCGTCGGTGTAGAGCAGGTGCCGGCGGGTGAAGTCCGGGATCGCGATCTCCCGGTGCGTCTCGGCCATGCGGTCGAGAGTCAGCGCGTGGCGGAAGAACTCCGGGCCGTGGGCGGGGAACTTCGCCAGCAGCTCGCGCACTTGCTCGGGCAGCCGGATGTTGTCCGCCGTGGGCGCGGCCGGACGCATGGTCTCGTACGGCCCGGCGGGCTCCGCCGGGCCTGTGACGACCGGCAGGCGGCGGGGTCGCCTCTCCACCAGCGGCGCGAAGAGATCCGGGGTGCCGCCGGCCCGCCGGCGGACGGGGACCTCGGTGGTCTCGGCCAGGTCCGACAGGAGCATGAGGTGACGGTGACGCAGGCCGACCCGCGCGGGGAACGGGATCCCGTCCAGATCGGTGACGAGGTCTCCGTCCCACCGGAGTCTTTCCGTGCCCATCAGGGTCGGGTCCAGCTTCACCAGCTGGCCGGCCAGCGTGCGCCGGTCCGGCCTCGCAGCCTCGATGTACTCGTCGCGGAAGCCCAGATGGTGGCCGAGCTCGTGGGCGTAGACGGACAGTCCCCAGCCCGCGTAGAGGTTCTCGGCGTTGGGACGGGAGCCGGGGGTCCTGGGGTGCAGGGTGACCCTGGGCTCGTTCCCCTGGGCTTCCACGAATCGCAGCCGGACGTGCAGCTGCGAGCCGTCGCGGAGGCGGTGCTGGTGGTTGTAGTAGACGTCCACCGCGTCCAGCAGGTGCGACTGCTCCGCCAGCAGCTCCGCCTGGCTCATCGTGGGATGGGCCGCGTACCGCAGGATGAGGGTGAACTCGGTGATGCGGTGCGTCGTGCCGGCCTCGTCGACCACGCCCAGCGAGCGCACCTCCAAGCGTGACCTGCTCCTCTCCCACGGATCGCGCTCCGTGACCTCCTCGCCCGCGAACTGGCGCAGCCGCGCCCACTGCGATGCCCTGATCGCCTGCTCCGGCTTGATGGCGTAGGCGTTGTCCCGCCGGCGCTCGTTCGCCGGGCGGTCGCGCAGCGCTTCCAGGGTCTTGTCGTCGTGCAGGGGCAGCAGCGGCGGCCGGGTGTCGGGGTTGAGGTCGCTGCTGCGCGGCCGCGCTGGTTCACCGGCGACCGGCGCGGGCGACTTCGGCTCCTTCGACTCCGGTGCCTGCTCGCCTTCCGGGGCGGCGAAGCCGGTGAGGACGGTGTCCAGCCGGGTACGGAGGGCGGCCCCGGCCTCGGTCGCCTGCGCGGAGCGGTACTTGCGGGACAGCAGGCGGAAGACGTTCTGGTCGGTGGCGCTGGGGTGTCCGGCGGCCGGCTGGAGGATGTCGGAGACGGCGGCCAGGACCGCGGTGGCCGCCTGGTCCGGGGCGATGCGGGGGGACAGCGTCACGTGGTGGGGGTCCTGGGCGGTGCCCGAGGCCGGCCGGGTGAGGGCGGGCGGGTCGCCGTCGATCGGCCCGGCTTCGAAGCGGATGTGCCGTCCGTCGATGAGCAGGGTGGTGTCGTCGGTCCAGCTCCACGTCATGGACGGGTTGCCGAAGTCGCTCGGCCTGACCTCGGCGTCGAACGCGGCCCGCGCCTCGGCGACGGTGAGGTCGTCCAGGCCGGGCTGCCGGCCGCCGGCGACGAACCAGTCCCCGATCGGCCGGACGGCGCGTCGCGGGGCGGCCTGGCGGGACTCCGAACGGTCGGGGGCACTCTGATGCAGGCCGGTGGGGCGCGCGATCTCGAACGCGCGCTCCACCTCCCTGGCGATATCGAGGCTCAGCGTCGTCTTTCCGCGGGATCGCCAGGCGAGCACCTGGGCGATCTTGTCGGCCACGAAGGTCCACCGCTCACCCGCCTGCCCGAGCGCGATCTGCTCCGAATCCTGGGCCGCGTCGGCGAACAGCTGGGCGACCTTGACCACGGCTCTGGTGCTGTCCGCGTCACCGAACAGCGTGGCGGCGGCCTGCCGGAGGGCGGGCACGCCCTGCTCGCCGGGGAAGCGCTGACCGTTCGTGGCGCGGTGCCACTCCACGAACCGTGCCAGCCCGTCCGCATCGCGCACGGAGTAGCCGTGCTCGCCCATGGCCTCCGCCACCTGCCGGAGGAAGACATGCGGGCTGGGCACTCCGCCGTCCAGGCCGGCGACCAGCTCGACCAGGTCACGGACCCGCCTGAGGTCGGTGTCGCTGAACGGGAAGTCGGTCGACGTCTTGTACATGGCGGCCGCGGTGGAGACCAGCGCGTCGGTGTAGTCCAGGTGCTGCCGGGTCAGGTCCGAGATCGGCGTGTCCTTGTACACGGCGGTCATGCGGTCGAGGCGCAGGGCGTGCTGGAAGAACTCCGGCCCGCTGACGGGGAACGTCTTCAGCAGCTCCCGCACCTTATCGGGCAGTCGCGTGTTGTCCGCCGTGGGCACGACCGGGCGGTGGATCTCGTGCGGCACGGCGGGCCGCGCTGCGCCACTGGTGATCGGCAGGTGCGCCGCCCGGCTCTCCACCAGGTCGGACAGCTCCATGAGATGACGGTCGCGCAGGCCCGTGGGAGCGAGGAAAGGCAGTCCCTGCAGGTCCAGTACATCGCCGGTGGTGGCCCACACAAGCCTGTCCAGCGCCATGACGCTCTGCGCGTCGCGCTTGACCATCATGTCGGTGAGAGTGCGCCGAGCCCTCCTCGCCGCCTCGACGTACTCGTCGGCGAAGCCGTGGTGGTGGCCGAACTCGTGTGCGTAGAGGGAGAGTCCCAAGCCCGCGTAGATGTTGATGTGATCGGCCCGTCCCGGCATCCTCGGGTGGAACGTGACCGCGGGCTCGTTCTTCCTGGCCTCCACGAACTCCACCCGGACGTGCAGCTGGGAGCCGTCGCGCAGGCGGTGCTGGTGGTTGAAGTAGACGTCCATCGCGTCGAGGGTGTTCGACTGCTCGACCAGCAGGCCCGCCTTGCTCAGGGCTGGGTGGCGGCGGTACCGCACCTGGAGCGTGAGCTCGGTGATCCGGTGCGTGGTGCCCTCTTCGTCGACCACATGGATCGAGCGCGCCTCGATCCTGGATCCGACGTGCTTGCGGATCTCCAGTCCCGCGTCCGGCGTGCGCAGGTGCGCCCACTGCGATGCTCTGATCGCCTGGTGCGGCTCGATGCCGAAGGCGTGGTCGTCGCGCAGTGCCTGGCGGGCCTCGTCGTCGGGCTGTGGCAGCAGGGGCGGCCGGGTGTCGGGGTTGAGGTCGGCGCTGCGCGGCTGTTCCGGCTCGCCGTGGACCGGCACGGAGGGCTTGGGCTTCCTGCCGCGGATGCCGAGCTGTTGTGTCGCTTGTTCGCCTGCCTGGTGGGGGGTGCCGTAGCCGAGGGCGTTCAGGATGGTGTCGAGCTGGGTGCGTAGGGCGGGGTCCTGGGTGGAGCGGAACTCGCGGGACAGCAGGCGGAAGACGGTCTGGTCTGAGACGTTGGGGTGTCCGGTGGGGGGCTGGATGGCGTCGGAGGCGGCGGCCAGGACGGCGAGGGCGGCCTGGTCGGGGGCGATGCGGGGGGCCAGCGTCACCTGGTGGGGGTTCTGGGCGGTGCCTGCGCCGAGGCGGGTCAGTGCGGGCGCGCCGCCGTCGACGGGCCCGACTGTGTAGCGGACGTGTTGGCCGTCGATGAGCAGGGTGGTGTCGTCGGTCCAGCTCCAGGTGACGGGGCGGTTGCCGAAGTCGCTCGGTCTGACCCGGGTGTTGAAGGCGTCGCGTGCCTCGGCGACGGTGAGGTCGTCCAGGGCGGCCTGCCGTCCGCCGGCGGGCAGCGCGTCTCCGAGCAGCCTGACCGGGATCTCCCGACCGCCCGGCGCCGGCGTGTGCTGAGATCGCGGGTCGGCGGAGTCGTCGGGGGCGGACGCGTTGGCGCCGGAGTCGAGCCCGGGCGGGTTCGCGGCCTTGAACGCGTCCTCCACCGCCTTGACGAGGTCCGCGCCGCGCAGCGCCTTGCGAGTCCGCCAGGTGAGCGTCTCGGCGATCTTGTCCGCGACGAAGGCCCACCGGTCGCCCCCGTGCCCGTACGCGATGTGCGTCGAATCCTGCGCCGCCCTCTCGAACAGCTGGGCGACCTTGACCACGGCCCTGGTGCTGTCCGCGTCACCGAACAGGGTGGCGGCGGCCTGCCGGAGGGCGGGCACGCCCTGCTCGCCGGGGAAGCGCTGGCCGTTCGTGGCGCGGTACCACTCCACGAACCGTGCGAGCCCGTCCACATCGCTCACGGAGTAGCGACGATCGCCCATGGCCTCCGCGACCTGGCGGAGGAAGCCTTGCGGGGTCGGCATCCCGCCGTCCTGGCCGGCGAGCAGGTCGACCAGGTATTTGACCCGCCTGAGGTCCACGTCGGTGAACGGGTACTCGGTCGAGGTCCTGTAGATGGCGGCCGCGGTGGAGACCAGCGCGTCGGTGTGGTCCAGGTGCTTACGGGTCAGACGCGAGACCGGCGTGCCCTTGTACACGGCGGTCATCCGGTCGAGGCGCAGCGCGTGCTGGAAGAACTCCGGCCCGCTGACGGGGAACTTCTTCAGCAGCTTGCGCACGTGCTCGGGCAGCTGCGTGTTCTCCGCCGTGGGGGTGGCCAGGCGCATCGTCTCGTACGGCACGGCAGGGCTCGCGAGGCCCCTGGCGATCGGGAGGTGACGTGACCGCGATTCCCTCCGGTCCACCCGCGCCGTGGGCGACGGGTCACCGGGACGCCCGCGGACGAAGACGATCTTCTTCTCCGCCAGATCGGAGAGCTCCCTGAGGTGGCGGTTGCGCAGGCCCACCAGGGCAGGGAAGGGTCGTGCCGCCAGGTCGCGCACGGTCGCGCCGGCGGTCCATATGAGCCTCTCCATCGCCATGAGGCTCGGGTCCCGCTTGACCAGGACGTCGGCGAGGGTGCGCCGAGCGCCTCTCGACTCTTCGAGGTACTCGTCGCCGAACTCGAGGTGGTGACCCAGTTCGTGGGCGTAGAGGCCGAGCCCCCAGCCCGCGTAGATGTTCTCCGAGTTGGGCCGTCCCGGCATGTCCGGGCGGAACATGACCGCGGGCTCGTGCTCGGCGGCCTCGGCGAACTCCAGCCGGACGTGCAGCTGGGAGCCGTCGCGCAGGCGGTGCTGGTGGTTGTAGTAGAGGTCCACCGCGTCGAGGGCGTTCGACTGCTCGACGAGCAGCTCATCCTCGCTCAGCTGGGGATGGCGGTGGTAGCGCACCCGCAGGGTGAACTCGGTGACCGGGTGCGTGGTGCCGGCTTCGTCGGTGACGTGGAGCGAGCGCACTTCGATCGTGGAGCGGCTCTTGTTCCAGCCGGTCCGCTCCTCGACCTCCTGCCCCTGGACCCGCTGGCGCAGGCCGGCCCACTGCGCTGCCCTGATCGCCTTCTGCGGGACGATGGCGTAGGCGTTGCGGTCGCGAAGCGCGTCCAGGGCCTTGTCGTCGTGGAGGGGCAGCAGGGGCGGCCGGGTGTCGGGGTTGAGGTCGCTGCTCCTCGGCCGTGCCGGCTCACCGTCGGTTGCCGGGGACCTGGGCTGCTCGGACGGGGAGCCGAGCTGTTGTGTCGCTTGTTCGCCTGCCTGGTGGGGGGTGCCGTAGCCGAGGGCGTTCAGGATGGTGTCGAGCTGGGTGCGTAGGGCGGGGTCCTGGGTGGAGCGGAACTCGCGGGACAGCAGGCGGAAGACGGTCTGGTCTGAGACGTTGGGGTGTCCGGTGGGGGGCTGGATGGCGTCGGAGGCGGCGGCCAGGACGGCGAGGGCGGCCTGGTCGGGGGCGATGCGGGGGGCCATCGTCTCCTGGTGGGGGTTCTGGGCGGTGCCTGCGCCGAGGCGGGTCAGTGCGGGCGCGCCGCCGTCGACGGGCCCGACTGTGTAGCGGACGTGTTGGCCGTCGATGAGCAGGGTGGTGTCGTCGGTCCAGCTCCAGGTGACGGGGCGGTTGCCGAAGTCGCTCGGTCTGACCCGGGTGTTGAAGGCGTCGCGTGCCTCGGCGACGGTGAGGTCGTCCAGGGCGGCCTGCCGTCCGCCGGCGGGCAGCGCGTCACCGAGCAGCCTGACCGGGATCTGCCGTCCGCCCGGCTCCGGTGCCGGTGCCGGTGCCGGTGCCGGCGCGTGCGCAGGCCGCGGGTCGGCGGGGCTGTGGGGCGCGGACTCGGCGGCGCGCTCGCCGCTCCCGTCCACGTCGACGGCGCCCGCGGCCGTCAACGCGTCCTCCACGGCCTTGACCAGATCCCGGCCGCCGCGGGTCCCCGACGCGAGCGCCTCTGCGATCTTGTCCGCCACGAGGGTCCACTGGTCACCCTCGGGCCCGAGCGCGATCTGTTCGGAATTGTGCGCCGCGTTCGCGAACAGCAGGGCGACCCTGGCCACGGCCTCGGTGCTCTCCACGTCGCCGAAGAGCTCAGCGGCCGCGCGCTGGAGCGCGGGCACGCCCTGCTCGCCGGGGAAGCGCCGGCCGCGTGTCGCCTGGTACCACTCGACGAACCGGGCCAGCCCCTCCACATCGGTCAGCTCGGGGTGCTGGTCCATGGCTTCCGCCACCTGGCGGAGGAAGGTATGCGGGGTGGGGAGACGGCGGTCCTGTCCGGCGAGCAGGTCGATCAGGGACTTGATCCGTCTGAGTTCGTGCCCGGTGAACGGGTGGTCGGGCGACGCCTCGTACATGGTGGCCACGGTGGAGACCAGCGCGTCGGTGTAGTCCAGATGACGCTGGGTCATGAGGAAGGTGGGGCGGTACTGGTACAGGGCGGCCATGCGGTCGAGGCGCAGCGCGTGCTCGAAGAACTCCGGACCGCTGACGGGGAACCTCTTCAGCAGCCTGCGCACGTGCTCGGGCAGTTGCGTGTTCTCCGCGGTGGGCACGGCCGGGCGGTAGATGTCATGCGGAACGGCGGGTTCCGCCGTTCCCATGATCCTCGAGAGACCCGGCCGCCACTGCTTCCGGTCCACCCGTGCCTGGGGATCCGGGTCGTCGGGCCGCCCGGGAATGGAGACGAGCTTCGGCTCCGCCAGGTCGGACAACTGCATGAGGTGACGGTCGCGCAGGCCCACCCGGGAGGGGAAGAAGCGTCCCTGGGGGTCGGTGACGAGCCTGTCAGTCCACAGAAGCTTGCGCCGGGCCATGATGGTGTCGTCCCGCTGCACCAGGGCGTCAGCGAGAGTGCGCCGATCGCGCTTCGCCGCCTCGGCGTACTCGTCGGCGAGGCCCAGGTGGTGGCCGAGCTCGTGGGCCCAGAGGGTGAGTCCCTGGCCCGCGTAGATGTTCAGGGCGTCGGACCGCTTCCCTTCGTTCGGGTGCAGCGTGACCGCGGGCTCATGCTTGGCGGCCTCCACCATCTCCAGCCGGACGTGCAGCTGGGAGCCGTCGCGCAGGCGGTGCTGGTGGTTGAAGTAGACGTCCACCGCGTCGAAGGCGTTCGACAGCTCCACGAGCAGGGCCGCCTCGCTCAACTCCGGATGGCGGCGGTACCGCACCCGCAGCGTGAACTCGGTGATGTGGTGGTTCGTGCTGTCGCCCGTCGCGTCGACCTCGGCGGCCGACAGCTTACGCACCTCGACCGTGGAGCTGCCCTTGTTCCAGGCCTTCCGCGTGTCGACCTCGTCGCCTTCGAGCTCGGCGCGCAGCCCGGCCCACTGCGCCGCTGTGAGCGCCTTCCGCGGGGTGATGTCGTAGGCGTTGCCGTCGCGCAGCACGGCCAGGGATCTGTGGTCGTGCTGCGCCAGCAGCGGCGGCCGGGTGTCGGGGTTGAAGTCGAGGCTGCGTGGCCGCCGCTCGGCGTCGGGGGTGGCGTCGGCGAGCGCGGTCCACATGGCGTCGAGTTGGGCGCGCAGGACGGGGTCCCGCGTGGCGAGGTACTCCCGGGCCAGCAGGCGGAAGACGTCCTGGTGGGCGGTGGTGGGGCGGCCGCCGGAGGGCCAGAGGGTGTCGGAGACGGCGGCCAGCATGACGAGGGCGGCCTGGTCCGGGGCGAGGTGGGGGGACAGGCGTACCACGTGCGGATCATGAGGTTTGCCCGTGCCGAACAGGGTCACGGCGGGTGCGCCGCCGTCGATCGGGCCCACCTCGAAGCGGACCCATCGGCGCTGGATGAGCAGGGTGTCGGCGCCGCTCCAGTGCCGCGTCGCGGACCACCTGCCGACGTCGGTCCAGCTCGTGCGCCAGCTGCCGAAGTCGCTCGGCTTGACCCGCGACTGGAAGGCGGCGCGTGCCGCGGCGACAGTGAGGTCGTCCTGCCCGGTCCGCCGCCCCTCGGCGGCCAGCACGTCGCCGAGCGCCCTGACCGGGACCTGATCGCCGGGCAGGGGGCGGCCGTGGGGGCGGAGTTCGGCTACCACCAGGTCGATCTCGCCCTGGAGGTCGGCGCGGCGCGCGTCTGTGTCGGCCTTGGCGAGCTGGCGTCTGAGGAGGCTCAGCTCGGCGTGGCGGGACTGCGCGCAGTAATCGTGACCGTCTTCCTGGTGGGAGAGCAGGCGGCGCCGGGTCTGCACGCCGTTCTTGCGGGCCTCCTGGACCTGGAGCGTGTCGGTGACGTCGTGGACGACGACGCGGGCGAGCTGGTCGTGCGCGACGTTCTTGTTGGGGCGCAGCAGGTGGGGGTCTTCGGCGGTGCCGGCGCGCACCTTGGTGCGGGCCAGCGGGCGGAACAGGCGCAGGCCGTGGCGGCGCACCATCAGCCGGCCCGGCTTCTCCACGCGGAAGTGGACGTCGCCGTGCGCGAGGGTGAACAGCACGATGGTGTCACCCGGCGTCTGTCTCCACCCCGTCAGGCCGGGCATGTCTAAGGTGTCCGCGTTGTCGAAGAACGCCTTGGTGACCTCGTTCGGGGTCATCTTGGGCGTGCCCGGAGGGCGCCGCTTGACCACGAACTGCGACCGTCGCCCCCCCGACGAGCGCACGGGCCGGGCGGTCACCGTGACGGGCTGGACGCGTTCCTGCGCGGATTGGGCGCCGCTCCCGTCCACGTCGACGGCGCTCGCGGCTTTCAACGCGTTCTCCACCGCGTCGGTCAAATCCTGGCTCCCGCGGGTCCCCGACGCGAGCGCCTCTGCGATCTTGTCCGCCACGAGGGTCCACCGCTTGCCCGCGGGCCCGAGCGCGATGTGTTCGGAATTGTGCGCCGCGTTCGCGAACAGCTGGGCGACCCTGGCCACGGCCTCGGTGCTCTCCACGTCGCCGAAGAGCTCAGCGGCCGCGCGCTGGAGCGCGGGCACGCCCTGCTCGCCGGGGAAACGCCGGCCGCGTGTCGCCTGGTACCACTCCACGAACCGGGCCAGCCCCTCCACATCGGTCAGCTCGGGGTGCTGGTCCATGGCTTCCGCCACCTGGCGGAGGAAGCCATGCGGGGTGGGGAGACGGCCGTCCTGGCCGGCGAGCAGGTCGACCAGGGACTTGATCCGTCTGAGGTCGACCCCGGTGAACGGGTGGTCGGGCGACGCGCTGTAGACGGTGGTCACGGTGGAGACCAGCGCGTCGGTGTAATCCAGATGACGCTGGGTCAGACGCGAGACCGGAGTGCCCTTGTACACGGCGGTCATCCGGTCGAGGCGCAGCGCGTGCTGGAAGAACTCCGGCCCGCTGACGGGGAACCTCTTCAGCAGCCTGCGCACGTGCTCGGGCAGTCGCGTGTTGTCCGCCGTGGGCATGACCGGGCGGTGGATTCCGAAGGGAACGGCGGGTGCCGCCGAACCCATGACGGTCGAGAGGGAACGTGGCCGCCACTCCTCCTGGTCCACCCGTGCCGGGGGATTCGGATCGTCGGGCCGCCCGGGGACGGAAACGAGCTTTTTCTCCGCCAGGTCGGACAGCTGCATGAGGTGACGGTCGCGCAGGCCGACCCGGGCGGGCAAGGGATGTCCCCCGAGGTCGCGGACGGTCCCATCGGTCCACAGGAGCTCATCCATCACCATGATGGAGTCGTCCCGCTGCACCAGGGCGTCGGCGAGAGTACGCCGATCACGCGTCTCCGCCTCGGCGTACTCGTCGGCGAAGCCCAGATGGTGGCCCAGCTCGTGGGCCCAGACGACGAGTCCGTCGCCCGCATAGAAGTTCGTGGCGTTGGCCCGTCCCCCTGTGTCCGGGCGGATCATGACCGCGGGCTCGTCCCTCTTGGCTTCCACGAACTCCAGCCGGACGTGCAGCTGGGTGCCGTCGCGCAGGCGGTGCTGGTGGTTGTAGTAGACGTCCACCGCGTCGAAGGCGTTCGACAGCTCCGCGAGCAGGGCCGCCTCGCTCAGCTCAGGATGGCGGCGGTACCGCACCCGCAACGTGAACTCGGTGATGCGGTGGTTCTTGCGGCCCTCGTTGAACCACACCGAGCGCACCTCGAGCGTGGAGTGGTTGTTGTTCCAGGGGGTCCGTGTGTCGACCTTGTCGCCTCGGAGTCGCTCGCGGACTCCTGGGACTCCGTTGCGCAGTCTGGCCCACTGTGACGCTCTGCCCGCCTTCTGCGGGTCGATGTCGTAGGCGTTGCGGTCGCGCAGTGCGGCCAGGGTGTGGTTGTCGTACTGCGGCAGCAGCGGCGGTCGGGTGTCGGGGTTGAAGTCGATGCTGCGTGGCCGTGTCGGCTCGACGCCGGGGATGACTTCGGCGAGAGCCGTGTAGAAGGCGTCGAGCTGGGCGCGCAGGACGGGGCTCTGCGTGGAGCGGAACTCGCGGGACAGCAGACGGAAGATGCTGCGGTCGGCGGCGTTGGGGTGTCCGGTGGAGGGCCGGACGGCGTCGGAGGCGACGGCCAGGACGGCGAGGGCGGCCTGGTCGGGGGTCATGCTGGGCGCCAGCCTCGCCAGGTGGGGGTCCTGGGCGGTGCCCGTGCCGAGGCGGATCAGGGCGGGCGCGTCGCCGTCGACCGGGCCGACCTCGAAGCGGATGTGCTGCTTGCCGACGAGCAGGGTGGTGTCGTCGGTCCAGCTCCAGTCCGAGGCGCGGTTGCCGAAGTCGCTCAGCCTGACCCGGGCGTTGAAGGCGTCGAGGGCCTCATCGACGGTGAGATCGAACAGCCTGGGCTGCCCGTCGTCGGCGACCAGCACGTCGCCGAGCACCCTGACCGGGATCTGGTCGCCGGGCGCCAGATGGCCGTGGCTGTGGAGTTCGGCCCGGAGCAGGTCGATCTCGTTCTGGAGGTAGGCGCGGCGGGCGTCGGTGTCGGCCTCGGCGAGCTGGTGGGTGAGGAGGCGCAGCTCGGCGTGGCGGGACTGCAGACAGACGTCGTGAGCGTCTTCGCGGCGGAAGGGCAGACGGCGCTGGGTGTGGACCTTGTTCTGGCGTGCCTCCTGGACCTGCAGGGCGTCGGAGAGGTCGTGGACGAGGACGCGGGCGAGCTGGTCGCGCGCGACGTTCTTGTTGGGCTGCAGCAGGTGAGGCTGCGTGGCGGTGCCGGCGCGCACCTTGGTGCGGGCCAGCGGCCGGAACAGGCGCAGGCCGTGGCGGCGCAGCATGAGCCGGCCGGGCGGCACCACCTGGAAATGGACGTCGCCCAGCTCCTGATGGTGCAGGGTGATGAAGCCGCTGCCCTTCCACACCCGTCCGTCCACGCCGGCGATGTCGGAGGACTTCGCCCCGTTCATGAACTCCGTGATCACCTCCTCCACGGTCATCCTGGGTGTGCCGGCGGGACGCCGCTTGACCACGAACTGCGACCGCTGACCCCGCGACCCGCGCACGGGCCGGGCGGTCACCGTGACGGGCTGCACGCTGTGCACCGATTCGTCGCCCGCGTCGGGGATGCTCTTGACCGGCCAGGCGGGGGCGGGCGGCGTGAGCTCGGGGATGCCGCGCCTGCGCAGCTCCGACCGGATGTGGTCGGCCAGCGTGCCGTCCCGGCCGGCCGTCCGATCGTGCAGCGCGTGCAGGTCGAGCCCCTGCTGGTCGGCGACCAGGATCAGCTCGGACGGCAGGGCGGCGAACCGGGGGGCGAACGTGTCGCCGTGCAGCACGCCGCCCGGCTCGGCGACGTAGGTGTGCCTGGTCCCGTCCGGTGCCGTGACGTCGATCGTGACGTCGGCGCCGATCTCCCGGGCGAGCAGCCGAGCCTGCTGGAGCTGCCCGTACGGCCGCGTCGGGTCGGCGTCGGCGACCAGGCGAACCGGACGCCCGGCGTCGAGCGTCCGCGCGGCCGCCACGTACGGCCGGGCGGGGTCGAAGCCGGCGTGCCGGGCGGCCTGGTCGAACAGCCGCTCCAGCGACATCGGGGCGGGAGAGTTGAGCAGCCGCTCCAGCGACATCGGGGCGGCGGCGGGAGCCGGTGCCGGCAGTGCCGCATGCGCCTGCTCGCGTTCCGCCTCGGCCCGGTTGTCGGTCAGCGACTGGCTGAACAGCATGATGCGGGCGCTGCCCGTCGCGGCGTACGGCATCTCCACCGTGCGCTCGGTCTCGCCTCGCCTGACGTTCCGGACCTCCAGCCGCACACCGGCGTCGACCCGGAAGTCGACCAACGAGGCGACGCCCTTCTCGAAGACGCTGTTCTCCGTGCGGCGTCCGCCGCTGACGGAGGCGTTGTCGACGGACTGCTGGTGCAGCGCCACGTTGACGGCGGCCCCGGATGCCTTGTGATCCTCGCTGAGGGAGACGCCCACCGGCACGAGATGTCCCCGGGTGGCCGAGACCTCCCACTTCTCCCGCCGCCGGTCCACGGTCCTGATCTCGGTGTCGTCCAGGTCGCCGACCACAACGTCCTGGTCCGTCAGGGTGGTCTGCACCCAGACGTCCACCACCCGGTCCGCCCGGTTCGGGTCGAGTTGGAGGCTGAAGGCGAAATGCCCCCGCGAGCCGGCCATCGCCTCCAGGCTGTCCCTGACGGCTACGCGACCGAGCATCTTGCGCACCTTGGCCTTCTCGGCGAAGGTCAGCTCTCTGCCGAAGACGTCCTTCTGCTGCGCCCGCGCGATGACGGCCTCGGCCAGCCCGTCGACCCGCGCCCACTCGACGTGCATGCCGCCGGACAGGGACGGCAGGGACACCGGCCGCGGGTCGGGCAGCGCCGGCGCCCGGGAAGGCGCGTTCTCCTCGCGGGTGGCCAGACCGGACAGCAGGACACGCTCCATCGTGCCCTGCAACGCCACCTTCGCCACCGGGCCGGGCTTGCCGTCGATGATGGGCTGGACCTCGATGACGAACGTCGGGTGCTCCAGGACGCTGGGCTCCGCGCCCTTGAAGCG
The DNA here is from genome assembly GCF_040605905.1 of Nonomuraea sp. NPDC005501. Lineage (NCBI taxonomy): Bacteria > Bacillati > Actinomycetota > Actinomycetes > Streptosporangiales > Streptosporangiaceae > Nonomuraea > Nonomuraea sp. NPDC005501. The sequence continues at coordinate 46,491 of NZ_JBEXDT010000024.1, forward strand.
GGCCGCGCCGTTGACGCGGGTGGTCTGGTTGTTCCGGCTGGCGGAGCCGGAATGGTCCCGGTCGGTCGACAGCGCCATGCTGCCGTCGTCGGCGCCCTTGACGTTCCCGCCGGCGCTCCAGCTCACGGACGTGGACTCGTTGAGCTCCCCGTAGAGGTATCTCTGCTTGATGGAGCCCTTGTCGTAGACCTCCCCGTGGTCGGCGGTCTCACCGAAGCTCGCGCGTATGGTGATGGCGAGCTGCTGGGCGCGGCCCCCGATGCTGACCGCAATGATCTCGGGCGGCGGCTCCGGGGCGAGCATGTCGTCCAGGCCGCCCTTCCAGCGCTCGCCGGCGTACCTGGCGAACAGCTCCCGGTACAGGCCGATGTCCCCCTCCACAACGCCGGGGAGGACCTTGTCGATGGCCGTCGTGACGCCTTCGAGCAGCTCGATCTCCTGCTCGGGTTCTCCGGGGGCGTGCAGCCGCGTGCGGCCGAGGAGGCTCATGCCGATGGCCTCGTCGTAGCCGTCGGGCTTCACCACGCGCTCCGCCCGCCGCTCCAGCAGACGCGCGTCCGACAGCATCTCGCGCAGCCTGCGGTGCGGCTTCGCCTTGCGCGAGCCGCTCGGCTGCTCGCCGGGCGGGGTCAGCTCCGCGGTGGCCTTCTTGTCGATCAGCTCCTCGATGCGCTCGGCGAAGCGCCGCTTGGTGTGCTCGCTGGTCAGCGGGACGTGCGGCACGCCGACAGAGCTCATGAGCCGCTCGCGGACGCTCAGCTCACCGCGGGCCTGCTTCAGGTCCTTGAGGTAGCGGCGCACGAACGGGAGCGCGACGCGGCGGTTCAGCTCGAGGGTGCCGTTCAGCAGCCGCTCGGCCGCGTCGGCCGCATGGTGCAGGGAGAGCGGCATCTCGCCCCGGCTGTAGAGCTCCAGGGCGTCGCGCTCGGCGTTGCGGCGGACGGCCGTGCCGCCGCCGGTCAGCTCGCGTGCCGCACCGAGGGAGGACGCGCCGATGCTGATGTGGGCGACGACGTCCGTCTCCGACAGGTACTGCACGCCGGTGTCGATGTCCAGGTCCTCGCCCGCGAGGATGACCGTCTGCTCCCGTCCCTGCGAGACGGTGCGCGACCCCGACAAACCGGCTTCGCCGCTCGGCGTGCCCGGGAGCTGCAGACCGGTCGATCCGTCGACGTTGTGCGTGGTCGACTCGGAGGACGACGTACCCGAGACGATCATCGACATGAGGATGTTGCCGCCGACCCACTTGCCGGCCGAGAAGACCCGGGACTTGCCGGCCTCCAGCCGGAGCGACACCGGGACGCGCACGTTCCCGTGCCCGGGCAGGTCGACGATCACCTCGACCCGCAGGTCGCTGAAGAACGCCTCCGGATGGGCCAGCATGCCCGGCTCGCTGAACAGCTCGTCCACCTGGTCCAGGGACACGGCCTCCCTGGGCACCTTCAGCTCCGCTGCTACGATGCCCGCTATGTCGTCCAGGTCCAGGGCGACGGTCCTGCCGCGCTTGAGCGCCTCCACCGACGTCCGGTGCTCCGGCCCGTTCGGGCGGTCGTCGGCGTAGGGCAGCTCGGCGACGGGTATGAGCACGCGGGCGCTGACCTCGTCCTCAGCGAGCCGCTCACCGTCGAGGGTGGTGCGCAGCCTGCCCCCGATCAGGAACGCCGCGGAGTCGGTCTCGTCCAGGCCCACCTCGTTGATCTGGACGCCCTGCTTCACGCTCAGGTCGTGGCTGGAGGAGCGCTTGAACCCCACCCCGCCACCGCTGGTGTCGACGCCATCGTCGTCCGGAGCCGCGAGACCCGCCCCGACGGAGCCGTCCCAGGACTTGCCCGTGCTCTCCGTCCGCGAGGCGCCGAGCGAGCCGATGGGCAGTTTCACCCCCGGCTGGGCCCGGACCACGCCCTCGGGTGTCACGTCGTCCATGTCCTGGTCCACGTGGACGCGCAGCCGGAAGTGCTCGGTGGCCATGCCGGTCCGCTGCAGCGTGAGGCGGATGCCGTAGCCGTGCTGGGAGGCCCGGTTGTAGCCCTCCTTCAGCCGGTGAGTGGTGAGCTGCTGCTCGATGATGGTCTCGTTGCGGCGCTGGCTGGCCTCCGTGCGCGCGTCGCGGGAGTACACGCGGACGCCGTTCACGAGTCTGGGCAGCAGCCCCTTGTCGCGGAGCTCCTCGATGGTCTGCTGCCACACCAGGTCGGCGCCCGCGACGTCGTCGATCCGGGCATGGCCGGCGCCGCGGACCCTGCCGGTCTTCATATGGTCGGGCAGTTCGAGCTTGCGGCCGGGCGGCGGCTCGGGCGAGGGGTCGTCGCGCAGGATGGGGGTGCCGTCGGGCCGCCGCCCCACGATCGCCGCCGCGTCCACCGGCAGGTTGTAGTGGTACGCCTGCGACTCCGGGAGCAGGAACAGTGCCCTGCTCTCACCGGAGAAGCCCTTCCGGGGCACGTCATGCAGCTCCAGGACGGCCGTGTACACCACCCGCAAGCGGTACGCCTGCACCTCGCCCGCCCAGCGCGGAACGTTCGGCATGACGGCGGTGCCGCCCACGTTCGTCGATTCGGAGTGCGACCGGGCCCGCGAGAACCCGAACGTCAGCCTGGGGACCCACTTCCACAGCGGGAGCTTCCCCCCGACTGTGACGTTGAAGTGCCCGGACGTGCCCGCCGAGCGGCCCTGCCACGCCGAGCTGAAACCGATCGGCAGGTCCTGCTCAAGGTGCAGCTTGTTGCTGGGCGGGCCCACCACCTCTTCCAGGACCACCCTGCCGTGGACCCGGAGGGTGCCCTCCCGGCGGCCGTCGGAGAAGTGACGTGCGAAGCCGTTCGCGCTCGTGACCTCCGACCAGTGCACCGGGACCTGCCCGGTCATGATGGTGCGCACGTGGTCCTGGGCCGCCTGCCCGTAGCCGGCTTCCACCAGGTGGGCGACCATGTCGTCCGCCGTTTCGGCGAGGCCGGTCGAGCCGATCGCGACGTGCCCCGGCAAGGCGCCGTCCAGACCCGCGTTCTCGTCCAGCCGTACGAGGTTGTCCGGAGCGGGCTCCGTCAGGGGAGCGGGCACCCAGAAGTCCTGCAGCTCGTCGCCCGTCACCCGGGTGGGAGGCGCCCAGTCGCCCGTGGCCGTCCGGTGGCTCACCTCCAGGACCAAGGCGCCCTGGTACCTGGTCGACGGGCCCCGGTTGTCCATCACGGAGGCCCGCTGGGCGTAGTTGCCGGCCGAGGCCCGCTGGCTGTCGCTGGTGCCCCGCCCGTAGGAGCCTTCGGCCACGACGAATTCGGCCACCGCCTGGGCGCGCTCCGACGGCAACTGCTTGGCCGCGGCCGCGGCGTCCCATTTCGGCGTGACGTCTTCGGAGCCGCGCGCCGTGGCCGAGACCGACGCGCCGTCCTCCGCGAAGTTGCCGACCATGAGCTCCGAGGCCTCCGTGTGGCCCCCGGGGATCTCCGCCAGGTGGCCCACACGTCCCCGGACCAGGATCTCCCGGCCGTTGTCCAGCTTCAGCACGACCCCGTCCGGGGAGAGCACGTCGCCGAAGTCGCGACGCAGCAACTGTGCGGCGTCCTCCGGGCTGAAGTCGGCATCCCCTTCGCGGTTGAGGACGGCGGCCAGCCTGTCCTGATTGGCGATCGGGCCGTTCACCGGCAGCCAGGCGGACATTCCCGCCCGCGGCGGAAGCGCGGTCTCCTCCGCCTTCAGATAGTTCTCGTAGGCCTTGTTGGCGTCCGCGACGCCACGGGAAAGCTCCGGCGACAGCGGCCCCGCGGAGGTCGTCTCGTTCAGCAGGGCCAGCAGCGTCGTCTGGGCCAGCGCGGCGGCCCGCGCCGCCTCGGCGGCCGCCTGGTAACGCTGGGCGATCCGGAACTGCCGGCGGGCGACCTCGGCCTGACCCTCGGCCTCGGCCTCCGCGTCGGCACGCCGTCCGGCGGCCCCGTCGTCGCGCTGCTCGACCGCCTTCTCGGCCTCCTCGTAGGCCTTCTGCATGTCCTGGGTGGCCTCCGCGCCCCGCTGCACGTACAGGGTGCCGAGCCGGCCGAGCCGCTCGGCCTCCTGGGTGAGCGTGGCGATCTGCTCCCGCACCGCGGCCCGGCGCTCGGCCAGCTCGCCGAACTCCCTGACGACCGGCTGCTCCGGTGCTGCGGGGAGAGTCTGCGGCGACGGAAGCGCGTCGACCGCCTCCTGGTAACGCCGGTGCTCCTCCTCCGCCTCCCGCATGCGCTCGGCGAGCACGCCGACGTCGAGCGTGCCCTCATCCCTGACGTACGGCAGGACGTCGGCGGCGGCCTGATAGGCCCGGCGCGCCCGGTCAGCCAGCCGGCGGGCCTCGTCATGGGCCTCGGCGGCCTGCTGCAGCTCGGTGCCGGCCGTCTGCCACGGCAGGGCTTCGGCGAGCTCCTGCCGGGCGATCGCGTCGCGGGCCCGGCCGAAGGCCGCCAGCGACTCGTCCGTCCAGCGGCCGGACTCCTCCTGCATGTCGGCGGCGGCCAGGTCGAGCGCGGTGATGTGCCGCCCGAGCGTCTGCCGCAGCTCCGCGATCGCCCTGGTCCGGCTTTCCAGCGCGGCGCGCAGGTCGGCCAGCGATGCCGCGGGGTCCGGCGTGGTGGCGGTCAGGTCGACCGTCATCAGGGCGAACCGCTCAAGGGTCTGACCGAGCTGGAGCGCCTGGGCGATCTCGGAGTTGGAGACCCCCAACCGGTTGAGCAGCGACTGGTACACCGCGCGGGCCCGGTAGGCCGAGGCCGCGGCGTCGCCGTATGCCGTCGCCGCCTGCCGGAACCGCATCCCGGACGCGTGCGCGGCCTCCGCGGCGGCGGTGTCGCCGGCGGTGCGGGCGGTCCGCTCCTGCTCGAAGGCGCGGTCCGCCGCGTCGGAGTTCTCCCTGGCGGCCGTGTACAGGTCGATCGCGGGCACGGTCAGCGTGGCCGCTCGCGCGGCCACGGCCGACCGCAGGTTGCCGGAGGCGACGTCCAGCAACGGTGCCGAGAACGGCAACGAGTCCTGCAGTGCCTGCCGGTAGCCGGCGTACGCCTGCTGGGCCTTGCTGACGGCGTCGGCGAGGTCCACGCTCCGGAGCGGGCGGGTGGTCATCAGGTCCGCCGCCGCCCGGTGCGCGGCCCGGGCAGTCGCCGCGGCGGCCCGCGCCGCCTGGTAGGCGTCGGCGGTCCCGTGTCGCTGTCGCGCGGCGGCGATCAGGGCGTTGGCCGTGCTGAGGTCGCCGTTCCTGAAGGCTGCCGTGGCCTGCTCGGACAGCTGGATGGACGCCTCGTAATGGCGGATGCCGATCCTGTTCAGGTCGATGTCGGCTTGGTCCAGAGCGGACGCCCGGTCCGTCATCGACTGCATGAGCTCGGACAAGGCCGTGGTGACGGCCGCCTGCTGCCCCTCCAGATGGGACCGCAGCTCCGCGAGCGCGGCCCCGGGCTCCGGCTGTGACGCGCGCGGGGACGTGATGGCGTCCCGGTCCTGCCGGTCATCGGGCAGGGGGTGGCCGTGGTCGCGGAGCTCGGCCACAAGAAGGTCGATCTCCCGCTGGAGCTCGGCGCGGCGGGCGTCGCCGGTGGCCTCGGCGAGCTGCCGGCTGAGGAGCCTGTACTCGCTGTGGCGGGTGTCGAGGCAGAAGTCGTGGCCGCCGGTACGCGGGGCGAGCAGGCGGCGCTGGGTGTGGGCGCCGGCCTGGCGGGCCTGCTGGGCCTGGAGGCTGTCGGAGATCTCGTGGACGACCAGCCGGGCGAGCTGGTCGGAGGCGACGTTCCGGTTGGGGCGCAGCGCGTGGGGCTGCTCGGCGGTGCCGGCGAGGACCCTGGTGCGGGCCAGCGGCCGGAACAGGCGCATGCCGTGGCGGCGGACCATGAGCCGGCCGGGGCGCTCGACGCGGAAGTGGATGTCGCCGAGGGTGGTGTGGTGGACGACGAGGTCGGTGTCGTCGGCGCTCCACGTCCATCCGCGCACGCCGGTGATGTCGGAGGGGTCCGCGTTGGTGAGGAACTGGGCGCGGACCTCGCCCGTGGTCATCCTGGGAGTGCCGGCGGGCCGCCGCCTGACCACGAACCGCGACCGCTCCTCCTGCGACCGGCGCACGGGCCTGGCCGTCACCAGGGTGTAGTCGGCACGCCGTCCGGACTCGGCCCGGATCGGCGCGATCGGGCCCGTCGCGGTGAGCCCGCCGGGGGTGGCCTGGGCGGGCGCGCCGTTGGGCGTCGCGGAGTCCGCGGGAGCCGTGGCGGCGGTGACGGCGGCGGTGGCCGCGGCACGGGCGTCCGGCGCGACCTGGCCGTTCTGCACGGCTTGGATGTGCGCGGCGGGAGTGGTGACGGTGTCCGCCTGCGCGGCGGCCTGGCCCTGAACCTGCCCGTTCGGCGACTGGGCGGCCTGAACCTGCGGCTGCGTCTGGGCGTTCTGCGGCTGGGTGGTCTGGGCCTGCGGCTGCGTCTGCGGCTGGGCGTTCTGGTCCTGGGCGTTCTGCGGCTGCGCCGCCTGTGCCGGGTTCTGCGTGTCCCGCGCCTGGGTTGGTCCCTGCTGCGTGTCCTGCGCCTGGCTCGGCTGCTGCGTGGCCTGCGGCTGGGCCTGCGTGTGCGGCTGCGCGGCCTGGGCCTGGGGCGCCGCCTGACGCTGGTCGTGCGCGTCCGCGGGATCGGAGACCTGCGTCTGGTCGGGGTTCCGCTGGCCGTTGGTCCGCTGGTCGTTGGTCCGCTGGTCCGGGGCGCTCGACTGCTGCGCGGCGGACGGCGTGGCGCGGTCCGGCGCCGCGTGCGATCCCGGCGTCGTGCCGCTCCGGTCGGCCTGCGCCGTGACGGCGGGCTGGTCGGGCGCGGTCTGCCGGCGCGCCCCCGGCTGGTCGCCTGCCGGTGCCCGCTGCTGGTCGCCCGTGGGCGTGCGCTGCTGGTCGCCCGTGGGGGTCCGCTGCTGGCTCGCGTCAGCGCGGGTGCTCGTCGCCGGCGGGGCCGAAACGTCGGAGGTCGCCCGCTGGTGCGGGATGACGGGCTGCGGCGCAGGCTGCTGCGCGGATGTGGAGTCGGGGCCGGTCGGTCCGGGCCCGCCGGTGGACGGCCGGTCGCCGGCCGTGGTCGGGCCGGATCCGTTGGGGCCGCCGCCCGCGGTGGTGTTCGAGGCGATGGTGGTGGTCCCGTCGCCCGCCAGGTGGCTCCCCACGCTCCGGGCGTAGTTCGACAGCGTGGTGATCGGGCGCACCGCCGCCGCGCCCAGATGGTCCACGTTGAACGGGCTGATCGTGCCCGTCCTGGCGGCGCCGGCAGCGAAGCCGCCCACCATCGACTGCAGGGTGAAGTCACCCCACTGGCCGTACACCGCCTTGTTGGCGATGACGCTGCCGAGGGGCGAGGCGAACATGTTCGGCAGGCCGGTCATCATCATGCGCCCCGGATAGCGCTGGAACGCGGCGAGCACTCCGGTGCGGTCGCCCGCCATCCGGTTCAGCGAGCGGATGCCCGGCATGTCGTCGACGATCTTGCCCATGTGCTTGCCGAGCCAGACACCGCCCACGGTGCCGACGACGGTGCCGACGAGGATGGCCTTGGTCTTCTGCCAGTCCCACTTGTCCTTCAGGCCCTCTTTGATCTGGTCGTACTGGGCCTTCTCGCTGGCCAGCTCTTCCAGGATCTCTTCGGGCAGCTCCGTCATGAGCTGCCAGTGGAGGTAGCGGGTGGCGGCGTTGGCCGCCAGCTCGGTCTTCCGGGCGTTGTTGACGACCGGCCCCATGCGGGTGGCCGCGAGCATGAGCCGCTGCATCAGCAGGTGGGCCCGGGCGTTGCCCATCTTGGCCGCGAGACGGATGACCAGCGCGGCGAACGGGGCGCTGACCGCCACGACGCCGATCGCGGCCGCGATGACCGACACCCAGAAGGCGATGTTGATCGACCGCTTGGTGTAGTCGTCCTCCACCGAGAAGTAGCCGAAGCGCTCGGCGAACTGCGCGGCGAGGTTCGCCTTGGCGACCACGCCGGTCTGGTCGCCGAACTGCTGGGCGATGTGGGTGAACGCCGGCGGCTTGGCCGGAGTGGTGTATCCGGCGTCGATGGTGCTGATGGCCGAGCCGGTCCGTTCCACCGCCCCGCCCATGCTGGCCACGATGGAGTCGAGGATGAGGGCCGCCTGGCCCGTCTCCACCGATTTGGAGTCGGGCCACGGCTCGCCCGCCATGAACAGCGGGATGAACGTGTAGTTCACCCAGTCGGGCAACGCCGAGCTCTCCCATGCGGGACGGACCTCGGTGGTGGGAACCCGCCTGACCGAGGTGCCCTCGCCGGGCACGTAGTTGGGATTTACCGGCCTTTTGCCAGCCATCTGCCGCAGTTCCCGTCAGTCGCGGCCGAGAAGGGTATGGGCAAGCTGCCGCGCCACCGCCTCGTTGGTGCTCAGGGAATGGGTGATCGCCTTGCGGAACTTCTGCGGCGTCTTGCCGATCTCCCGCACGAGCTCCTTGGTGTCGTCCAGCAGCCGTTCCGGGCCGCCGAACACCTGCAGGGCCTGGAAGAAAGCGGTGCCGGCCGGCCCGGTGCCCCAGACTCGCGACGCCAGCAGCCCGCGCAGCGTCGCCTCGTCCGACCGGAAGTCGGTGTCCAGGTCGCCGGCCATGGTTTCGAGCTGCCCGATGCCGGTCGAGATGGGTTCGGCGATCTCGACGCCTTCCTCGTCCCTCACCGGCGATCGTCCCCTTCGACCATCTGCCCGGCCAGCTGCTTCATCACGGTCTCGATGTCACCGTCGAGGTGAGCGCGCATCTGGTCGGCCGGAACCACAGACTCGAAGATCTCCACCACTTTGTCCTGGGCCTTCGCCGCGGCCCGGTGGATGGTGTCCGTGATCGTGTCGGCCAGCCCTCGGGCGTCGGGGTCGCGGAACACGCGAGGGTCGAGGTCGAGCCTGATCAGCTCGCCGCCGGCCCCTACGGTGGCGGAGACGAGGCCGTTGGCGGACTTCTCCGTGACCTCGACCGCGCGGGTCCGTTCGTGCAGATCCAGCGCTTCGCTCTGCAGCGCCATGAATCGGGCCTGGAGCTCGTCGGCGTAAGCCTGCAGGCCAGCTGCGTCAACGTCCATCGACACATCCCCCAAGAGCGTCTTTCGGTGAACGTACCAAGAACACCACTCTGCACAAAAGGGGCAGATTTAACATGGGTGTTACTTGTTATCAATCTCCACAGCCAGCTCCTGCAGCTCCGAAACCTCGGCCCGGCGCACCCACAGCCGGTGGACCCCGCGGTCGATCCGGTCCAGGTCAAGCTCCCTCGCCACGGTGACGTGCGCACCGACGTACTCGACGAGCAACTCGTCCTCCCGCTCCGCGCACACCAGGAAGGGCGCTCCCCGCCACATGCAGACGGTGATGACGTGGCGCACCCACGCGCACTCCGCCGCCGGGACGGCGTGGACGTACAGGCCGTCCTCCAGCCGCTCGAACCCGTCGGCGGGCGACGTGCTCCGCAGCCGCATCCACAGGCCACCCTCGCCGAGCTGCGGCGCCGCCTCGAAGACGGCTCCCGCCCAGCACGCCAGGTAGGTCACGCGGGATCCTCTTCGTGCACGAGCCACTTGCCGCGATCGGCGTCGAACTGGGCGCGCAGCCGCTCCTCGCCGTCCGCGCCCAGCTCCACGATCTCCGCCCCGTACGGGAGCAGGATGCCGTCGATCTTGTACTCCCGGATCATCTCGTGCGCGTTGGGCACGAGCCCCATCCCGCCGAACGGCGGCTCCTCGACGACCCAACCGGCGACGGCCTTCATGCTCTCCTCGTCCGTCCCGCCGTACGGGGTGCGATACAGCGACAGCCCGACGGCCGGCCAGCGCAGGATGTTCACCGTGCCGTCGCGCGTCAGCGCCTCATCCCTGAACAGCGCCTCCGTCAGCGCCGTGGGAGTCGTGAGGTGCGCCACGTCCGCCGCGATGTGGCAGTAACCGGACACCCTCGGCCTTCCCGTGGTGAGCAGTTCGAGGACGTCGAACGGCCGGAGCAGCTTCTGCATGACCGGGACCCGGGACGCCCGCCCCAGGGCCACGTCCTCCAGCAGAGACGGCACGGCGAGTCGCGCCACGGTGCCGGGCTCCAGGTAGAAGCAGACCGGCCGGCCCGGATTGACGGCCAGCCCCCAGGACGGGTCCGGCCAGCCGGCCACCAGGTCCAGCAGGGTCACGACGAAGAACCGTCCGGCCGACTCACCCATCGCCTCCGGCGAGGTGAAGGCGACCACCCACGTGCGCTCGGCGTCACTGAACGTGGGCCAGGGCACCGGCGTCTCGCCCGCCGCCGCCTCATCGCTGACCGGGCAGGCGAAGGCGGTCGTGCGCAGCAGGGCCAAGCAGGTGGCCAGGTCGCCGCGGGCGTGTGCCCGGCCGAGTTCCTCCTCGAACGAGCTCGCGACGTGCATGGCGTCACCCTAGTAGGTTGATCCATGTGACTTTGCCAGTGGCGCGCACCCGGGACGAGGCCCTGCTCCACCTCGACCTCACCCCGTGCGCATGCGGATCGGTGGAGACCCCCTGGGAGAGCGGCGTGGTCGGGGTCGCGGAGGAGCTCGCCGTCGCCTACGCGGGCATCTGCGCCGACTGCGGCGCCGAGCGGGAGTACGTGTTCGGGCTGCCGGAGCAGGAGACGGCCCCCCACGGCTGGCCCACGTTCGGCGGGGCGGAGCCGTCCCAGCTCATCGACGCCGGCGAGTGGCTGTGGGTCGCCGATCAGGTGGGGAGCAGCGTGCCGCCCGACCCGGAGGAAGGCGCGCGGGCGCTGGCGATGGCGCGCGCCGCGGTCGAGGAGGTGCTCAAGTTCGTTCCCGAAGGCCGGGACAGGGTCCCCGAGCAGGCGTTCTGGACCGACCGTGGGCTCCGGGTGCACGCCGCCGAGCCCGGCAGGTTCCGGGTCGAGCGGCTGCTCGTGGTGAGGGACACCTACCGCGATGCGTAGGGCCAGGACGCTGACGGAGGCCGCGCTCTTCGTCAACCTCTCCGCGGGCGACGTGGAGCCGGAGCTGACGGAGGGCGCCGAGGCGTGGACGATGACCGCGGGCGAGATCGAGGTCGAGATCCCGTACGCCGGCGAGGCGGAGGCCCGCCGGGCCGGTGAGCGATTCGGGTTCGGCCTGTCCGAGCTGATCGACGCCGGGCAGTGGTACCTCATCGCCCTCGAGTACGCGCGCCGGGCCGTCCACGACGACCTCGGGGTCGCCGCCGGCGAGGATGACCTGGCCGACGACGCCAGGCTCAACTGGGAGTACGCCAGGGACGCCACCATGGAGGTGGTCAAGTTCCTGCCGCCGGGAGCCGGTGAGGTCCCGGCGGGGGCGTTCTGGACCAGCGAGGGCAGGCAGGCGTGGCAGGAGGACCCGGCGCGGTTCACGGGGGAGCGGCTGGCGGACGACGTCGCCTTCTACCAGGAGAACCTGGACGAACTCAGCGCATGACCTTGAGCGGGGCCAGGGCCGCCTGTGGATCCAGCATGGGGCCGTCCGGGATCAGGTGCACCAGGTTCGCCGGCAGCGGGGCGATCACCGACGAGTCGTACCCCAGCTTCTCGATCAGGTCGGCCGACTTGAGCTCGAACTTCCGCCCCTGATCGGTGACCAGGTAATACGTGCCGATCGCCGCCATCTGCCCCTCCCCGGGCAGCAGCCCCGCCAGCACCGCACTGCCGGGCGGCAGCAGTACCTGGTCGAAGCTGTCCTGCCCGCCACTCGTCCTGGGCGTCTGGATGGCGATCGTCGCGCCGACCGTCAGCCTGGCCCGCGCCGATCCCTTCGCCGTGTCGGCGTAGACGGCGCACACCGGCGCCCCGACGGGCATCGGCACCACCTTCGGCAGGTTCTCCGGCAGGTTGCCCCCCATCATCTGTGCCTTCGACGGCGACGCGTTCACCGTCGCCGCGTCCGTCTGGATGGGGTCGGCCCGGCGCCTGCCGTACGCCTTCTTGGTCTCCGGGTCGCTCAGCAGCAGCGTCGCCTGTGTGCTGGTGATCTGCGCGTACCCGTCCGCGACCAGCACGTACCACCTGGGCTGGCCGCCCGCGACCGCGGAGGTGGTGAACACCTGGCCGATCCTGCCGCCGGTCACCGCCCGGCCCCTGTTCTCGATCGTGGGTGCGCGGAAGTCCACGGGAGCCTGCGGTATCGCGTTGAGCCAGGGCGCCGGCACCTTGCGCGGCGTGCCCGCGCCCAGCGCCCGCAACCCCTCGGCGGAGATCCGCATGCGCCGGTCCGCCCAGATGATCCACGCGCGCATCTGCTCGTCGAGGACGGCCATGGCGTCGCCGCCGAGCGGTCGCCCGCCGACGTCCGCGCCGCCCACGAGTGTGACGTACGGCTTGGATCCGCCGGCGGCGTCCTTGCCCTCGGTCACGCACGCCGCCCACGGCCCGTGGACCATCTTGTCCTTGGCCGGCAGGGAGTTCGGCGCTCCCGGGATGCCCACGAGGGGGGCCCGCTGGAAGTCGGCCAGCGAGGCGGCCGACACGTTGCGTACCTTCACGTCGGCGACGTCGAGCAGAAGCCTGCCCGAGACGTAGTTGGCGACCGGCAGGAGCTTGCGCTCCTTCTGGCTGTAGACGTAAGCGGCCCCGGTCTCGTCCTCCACGAGCAACTGCCCCGGGTCCGTCAGCTTGGTGGCACCGCCGCTCTTGAGCATCCCCCAGATGCCGAAACCGGCCAGCAGCAGCACCGCGATGAGCACACCCGCGAACGTGGCCACGTTCTGCCTGCGCATCGGGGATTCGGGCACGTCCGGTTGAGCCTGTAGCAGCGCCATGCCGAGACGTTGGGTCATCAGCCGATGCGCCTGGTACAGATCCTTCCTGGTCTGCATGCCACCCCCGTTGCTCCGGCGTCCCGCTGCGTTTCGCCCGCGATCAGGACAGCATAGAAGCAGCCCCAGATGTGTCCACTTCTCCCCTGAACCTCACCTTTTCCGGTAAGTTGCAGGCTTAGTGGATCTTATGGGAGGTGCACGATGGCTTACCCACCGGGCGAGGGGCCCCAGAGGCCGTGGCCGGGCTTGGAGCCCAAGCCAGACGAGGTCACATTTGAGGCCAAGGTGCTCGAGGGCATCGCGAAAGACCTGGAAGCCGACCTGAAGCGAATGCTCGGCACGGGCGCCGGGACGCCGACGGATTTCGCGAAGCATGCCCTCCCGATGACCTTGATGGTTGATCCGGACTACGCGCCCGGCGCGGCGTTCATCGAGACGCTCCAGAACGGCCAGCAGTATTTCGGTCTCGTTTACCAAGAGATCATCGAGAAGTACGCGACGGCCATCGAGCTGATCTACGCCGGCGCGGGCGTGCAGAAGGAAGTCGAGACCAGCAACACCGGGCTTACGGCGAGCATCTGATGGAGTACGACAAGAAGACCTTCCCGGTCCGGGCCAAGGCGGACTTCTACGTGCACGGCACCCAGCCCGCCGACAAGGTGGAGCGGATCTCCAAGGCCCTGCGCGACGCCGCCCCCGACATCGAGAAGGCAGGCAACACCTACGTCAACGCGGGATCGGTGCTGGCCACGTGCTTGCAGCGGATCGAGGACGCGGCGCGTCGCATGGCGGAGGTCTGGGGGGACAAGGCCTCGGTCGAGGCCCAGCTCGCCCTCAAATCCCTGCACGAGTCGATCGACCAGGTGTCGGGCCGCTTCAACATGATGGGCCGCCCCCTGGAGTCGTTGGGGCGTGACGTCCTGCCGAAATACGGCGACTCCGGCGGCTGGGACGGTTGGGGGGGCCACGCGACCCCCATCCAAGGCATGAAATTCCTCTGGTACGACAACGGCTCGGGTGGCGGGACCAGTTGGTTCGCCTCCGCCAACGATGTCGCCACGAAGCATCTCCAAAGGCTCAACCACGACCTTGAGACGTGGTACAACCTGCTTCCCCCCGACGTCAGCAGGACACTGCCGAAGATCGACGCCAGCACGGCCACCGACCTCGGCCTCGGGAAGCCGGATCCCCTCAAAGGGCCCGGCGGCCCGAACGGCGGCGCCTACCCCGCCGGCTTCGACCCGACCGCCGGAGGGGGCAGCCCTAACGGTGCCGCGGTCGGCCCCATCCCTGGCGCGGTCTCTCCGTCCGGCGTCGGAGGGCCCACTGCCGGCAGCCCCACGGTGCCCGGCTCCGGCCAGGACGGCGGCCCGGGCGGCGCCGGCGGTCCCGGCGGGGCGGGCGTCCAGGACCCGGGCGGGGTCACCCCGACCCCGACCCCGACCCCGACCACCCCACCTCAGACCGCGCCGAACAGTCCCGTCGGGAGCACCCCTGACGCGAACCAACCGAACCTGCCGCAGCAGCCGCAGGTGCCCGACCCCAACGCCGATGCCGGCAAGGACCCGGGCTCGTCCACCCCGGGCTCGCGCGACACCTCGCTCGCGGACTTCCAGCAGCCCAAGTTCGACACGCCCACCAACCCGAACGCCACCCCGTACACCCCGGCCCACGTCCAGTCCCCGGCGGAGATCCGCACCCTCGCAACCCCGACCGTGGTGCCGGGAGCATCGACGGGAGCGGGAGACGGCCGCTACGCCGGCCTTGTCTCACCCGGCGTCAGGGCCGGCGACGCCGCCGGAACGGGCATGCCGATGTACCCGCCTATGCATGGGAACGGACACCAACCCGAGGAGAGCAGCGACGGGACGTCGACCTGGCTGCACGAGGTCGACGACGTATGGGGAGGTCCTGCCGACGACACCACCGGCCACACCATCCGCCACGACCTGGCATGACCGTCCGCCGTCCAGCGGCGGTTCACTCCAGCGACGACCGCGGGGGTGCTCTGCGGGGTGGTAGGCCCGCGCGGGGTGGTGTGCCGGGGGTGGTACGTCCGCGGGTGGTGTGCCGACGACCGCTGGGGTGATGTGCGGGGCGGTACGTCCGCGGGTGTGGTGTACCGGGGCGCTACGTCCGCGGGGTATGACCGCGGGGTGGTGTGCGGGAGCGGTACATCCGCGGGCGGGTGTGCCGGGGGCGATACCTCCGCGGGGTGGTGTGCCGGGGGCGATACGTCCGCGGGCGGGTGTGCCGAGGGGGATACGACCGGTGACTGTGGCCGGTATGACCACGCGGCCGTCAACGGGCGCTCCTGCGCGGGTGCCTTGCCTTACACCTCCCCCTCAGGGAGGGCGGCCTGGATGGGGGTCATGGTCCCCATCGTGACGAGAAGCCCTCGCCCTGGCGGCCCTCCTACGGCGCCACGCGGCAGCCGTACCGACAGCAGGTCCCCATCCGCCGGACTCTGCACCGACAACAACACCCCGGTCCGCGACTTGCGTGTCTCCGCCACGAAGCCCCGGTAAGCCTGTGTCAGATCACCGGTGGATCCCGCGATGATCAGCCCGTGATCCCCGTCACGCCCGGACCGCAACACCTCCTCCAGCGCCATGCCCAGCGGCCCGTCCGGGCTGATCAGCTCCGCGTCGTCCACGAGGACCACGTACTCCTCATGCTTGGCCAGCAGCTCCTGGAGATCGGTGGCGTTGCCGTCCAAGACCGCCACGGCGCCCCGCAGGTCGCGCAACGGGCTGCGCCTGGGCGCGATCGCGACCACCGGTGTGCCGTACGCGATGAGCGAGTGAGCGGCGGTCACCAGCACCGAGGAACGGCCCGAGCGGGAAGGCCCGGCGATCACCGCGCCCGGTCCCTGCGCGTACAGGTCGACGCCGAGCGGCGCCAGCGCGTCGCCGCCCGCACCGACGAGGGCCCACAGCGGAGACGGGGGACTGAAGCCGGGATCTAGGGCTTCGGCCTCGCCGGCGGTGATGCGCATGGGGAGCGCGTCGACCCGTAGCGGCGGCTCTCCCTCCCACAGCCACGCACCTCGGGCGAACGCGGCCTGCCCGGCGTCCCTCAGGCGGCGTCTGCCTCCGCCGTCCGACGGCTCGACCGTCCCGGACAACCCATCAACGCTCCCAGGCTGACCGGGTCCCGCCCCCGGTTGGCCAGGTCCCGCCGGCCGACCAGGGAGACCTGGCCGACCGGGGGCACCTGGCCGAACGGAGGCAGGTCCCGCCGGCCGCAGGTCGTGGAGCGTCATCGCTTCCGGCGAGTCTTGAACACCGGCCGACACCGCTCGCGCGAGATCCTGCAGGGCTCCCACCTGAGCCGGACCCGAGGCGTCGGCCGTCAGGAGAGCGATCTGGCTTTCGACGATGCCGTGCTCGCCGATCGACAGGGTCCGTCCGGGCGGCATGGACGACGGCAACCCCTTGAGCGGCAGCCCGGCCAGCCCGTAGTCGGCCGGATCGGCGAGCCGCAGGATCAGGCGGTCGTCGAACACCGTGGACACCTGCCCCATGAGGCACGACCGGTCACCCGTCACGACCGCTCGCAGACCGACCGCCGACCCTTCCCGCAGCAACTGCAGGACCGCGTCGATCAGCCGCCCGTAGTCATAGCTCTCGAACGCGGCGACGAACCCCTCCCAGCGATCCAGCATGAACACCAGCCACGGAAGACGATGACCCGCCAGCCGGAACTCCGCCAGGGAGGCATGCCCGGCCTCCGCGAGCAACTGCTGCCGGCGGCCCACCTCGGCGCGGAGGCGGCCGAGAAGACGTTCGACGCGGTCGAGCTGGTCGCGTGTCACCACCGCACCGCAATGCGGCATCGCCATCAAGGGCAGCAGCGCGCCGGAGCCGCAGTCGATCGCGTGCACGTGGACGTCGGACGGAGACGCCTGGGCGGCGATGGCACCCGCGATCGTCCGGAGCGCGGTGGAGCGGCCGGTGCGCGGCGAGCCCGCGATGAGCAGATGGCCGCCCTGACGCAGGTCGAGCGCGAGGGCCCGGCGGTCCTGCGCCCACGGCTGGTCCACCACACCGAACGGGATCGGCTCCACCTCCGTCACCCCGGACCGGTACGAACCGGCTTCCGCATCAGCACGGCCGGTCAGAGGTCTCCGTCCTGGGTGCGTCTGCGGGGGGCCGGTCAGGGGTCTCTGTCCTCCGTGCGTCTCCGGAGAGCCGGGCAGAGGACTCAGTCCGGTGTACGGCGCCGCACGCCCGGTCATGGGGTGGACCTGGTCGAGGACCAGGTGTGTCGGCAGGGGCTCCAGCCACGGGCTCGGCTGCCGACGGACGCCGGTCAGCCGGGTGGCCTCCACAACGGCGTCGGCCAGGATGGACAGGTCGGTGACGGTCGACTCCTCCGGAGGCTCCGGAGGCGCGGGCAACGGTTTGCCCAGCGACCGCCAGTCCACGTTGACGACCCGTATGCTCCCTCGGCCATCGTCGGCAGCCCCGAACCCGCCGCCACCGCCATCGACCACGGACCCACCGCCCGTGCCATCGACCACGGACCCACCGCCCGTGCCATCGACCACGGACCCGCCGTCCGTGCCATCGGGCCCGAAGCTGTCGCCGCCACTCGACGGTCCTCCCCGGTCGGCGGGGCCGAGAATGTTCAAGATCTCATGGAGTCCGTCCCGCCCGAGACCTTCACCGGGGAGGCGGCCGGCCACTCCAGCCGAAGCGGGGTCGCCTGATGACACCAGCTCTCCCGGGAAGCCGTCGTCGGGCGCAAGCGGGTGGCGAGGGGAAAGTGGGGGCATGTCGTCCCCGGAACGGGGGTCGTGCGGGAAGGCGGAACCGCCGTCGTAGGGGAAAACAGGGGCGCCGAGGTAGTCGGGGTCCTGAGGGGGAGGTGTCCGCCCAGGTGCGGAAGTCAGTGGCGGGGGCGGGGAACCGGGGATGCCGCTGCCGCTCCGGTCTGGTGGCGAGCTGTCGGTCCTGGGCGGGCGGCCTCCTGAAGCGGGTGCCTTTCCACGGCGCACGGACAAGCCGTCGGTACGGGGCAGCGAGGCCAGGCTCGGGAACCGGTCACCCGACGATGGGCCGCCCGACCCGCTTGCACCACGAGACGCATCGCCGGGTCCCGACAGGCCGTGAGACGCTCCGTCGGGTCCCGTCAGGCCGTGAGATGCCCCGCGTGGTGCTGTTGGGTCGTGAGAACCGCTGCCTGAGGCGGGCGTGTTGGTCGGAGCACCGCCTGCGCCGGGTGTGCAGGTCGGAGTGCTGCCTGCTCGGCTTGTGCCGGGGGCCGCGCCGCCTGTGCGGCTGGGGCCGGGCAGAGCCGTGTGAGCGTGCGGGTCTGCCGGGCCACCGGCGGCCGACGAGCCCTTCGGCATGCCGTCTCCGAAGTCGTCCGGCAGGGGGTGCGGTCCGCTGCCGTAGCCGTCAGTGGTCGGCACGGCGTCTGCGCCGGTGGGGCGACCGGCTGGGCTCTGTGAGGTGTGGGGGGCATGGTGGCGGTCATCTGGGGTGCTGGTGGTGTGTGGGGGATGGTGGCGGTCATCTGGCGTGCGGGTGGTGTAGGGGGCGTGGTGGCGGCCGTCGGTGTGCGGTCTGGCCGGTGGGTGGTTGGTGGGGGTGGCGCTCGTCGGTGAGCCGGTGGCGTCGTAGGGGTGGCCGTCGGGTCGGGGGTGGGGGGAGCGGGTGGTCGGTTGTCCACCGGCGTCCGGGCTGGTGTGAGAGGGCTGCGAGCTCGTGGTGCCGGGGGAGTGGGGGGCGGAGGCGGGGCCTCGCCGGGTGTGGGGGGCATGGGGCTCGGCCCGCGTCCCGCTCTCCGGCTGGACACCGGGGATTGGATGATCGTCATCCGGTGTCGGGGCCGGGAGAAGGCCGGGTGACGGGGCCGAGAGGAGGTGGCGAGGCCGGCGAGGGCGGGGCAGGGGGCTCCGGCCGCCCACTCTGGCTGTCTGCACGGCCGTCGCCGCGCTCGCGCCCGACTTGACGTAGCAGCGCCCGGGAGTCGTCTTCGAGATGTGTGCCGCGTCCGGCATGTCGATGACGTCCGACGACTCCATCGGCTCCGTGACCCGGAGTGCGATGCGAAGGGAGGTGTTGGCCTGGATGTCGGCCGTCACCACGCCGGCGGGGCGCTGGGTGGCGAGGATCAGATGGATGCCCAGCGAGCGGCCCCTGCGCGCGATGTCGACCAGGCCGGTGACGAAGTCGGGCAGCTCCGCCACTAGCGCCGCGAACTCGTCGATGATCAGCACCAGCCGCGGCAGCGGATCGCCGGTGTAGTCCTCGATGTCCTTGGCCCCGGCGGCGAGGAGCAGGCGCTCGCGCCGCCTGAGCTCCGCCGCCAGCGAGTCGAGCGCCCGCTGCGTCAGGTGACCGTCGAGGTCGCTGACCATGCCGACGGTGTGCGGCAGCCGTACGCACTCCTTGAACGCGGCCCCGCCCTTGTAGTCGATGAGCACGAACGTCAGCTGGTCGGGGCGGTTGACCACGGCGAGCGAGCAGATCAGGGTCTGCAGCAGCTCCGACTTGCCCGCACCCGTGGTGCCGGCGATGAGCCCGTGGGGTCCGTCGAGGGCGAGGTCGACCGCGAACGGCCCGTCCGGCCCGATGCCGATCATCGCCTTGGTGGAGCCGCGCCCGCGCCATCGGGCGGCCACCGCCTGGCCGGTGGGCTTGGCGAGGCCGAGCAGATCGAGCAGGCGCGCCGCGCTGGGCAGGTTGCCCGACGGGTCGTCCCTGCTCACGTCGTGGATGGGGGACAGGGCGCGGGCGAGCCGGTCGCACCAGGTCGGCGACACGAGGTCGGCCAGAACCGGCCCGATGACGTCGAGGCCCCCACCTCGCAGCCGGACGTACCCGTCGGTGCCGCACGCGGCCGCCGTCGCGCACTCCTCGGGCAGCAGCCGCTGGTCCTCGTCGATGGCCAGGGTGTAGACGCCGGCCCGCGGGCCCTGGCGCAGGACCTGCGGCATGCCGGGCAGGCCGCGCAGGGCCTGGGCGCCGTCGAGCAGGACCAGCACGTCGTACGGACGCTCGTCGTAGGTGGAGAAGACCGGCTTCTCCGAGCCGCCGGCGTCGCCCCAGCCGGTGGGGATCTTGCCCAGCTCGGGGGCCGTGGCGTTCTGCCGCTCGTCGATGAGGGTGGCCAGCTCGGTGACGCGCCGGGCGGCGGACTCCGGGTCGGTGCCGACCAGGGCCACGCAGTCCTCGCCGCCGCGGGGCGCGCAGTGGGGGAGCCAGCGCACCCACCCCCAGCGGCGCTCGCCGTCGGCCCGGGCGGACAGCACCACGATCGCCAGGTCACGCGGACTGTGCAGGGTCGCGGCCTGGCCGACCAGCCATCCGGCCAGGCCCGTCGCCGCGTCGCGGGGTCCGGTGATGCCGGCGACGCCGAGCCGGCGCATGGCCAGCGCCACGGGCACGGCGCGGCAGATCGGCGGGTCGATCGGGCCGCCCTGCTCCTCGGTGAGGTCGAGGTCGGCGGGCAGGTCGGCCAGGCCGATCCGGAGACGGAGCGCGTCGGGGTCGTGGACGCGCCGCTCCCACAGCCGCCGGCGCGGGCCCGTCGCCGTGAGCAGCACCTCGGCCGGGTCGGGCGCGTCGGACCTGCGCGTCACCTCGTCGCGGGCCCTGGCCCGCTCCACGACCTCTTCGTACTCCCTGAGCCGCTGCTGGAACTCCTTGAGCGCCTTGCGATGCTGTTTGCGGCCGTGCCGCCGGTCGCTCCACCACTGGCCGATCATGATGACGGGGGTCATCAGGGCCATGAGCAGGAAGTACCACTGGTGCAGGACGTACGCCAGCGTGCAGCCGAGGACGGCAGGCAGGAACGCGGCGAGCAGTTGCAGCCGCATGCCCTCCGCCCGGCGCGGCTCCGCGGGCCGCTCGAACGCCCGCTCGCCGTCGGTGCGGCGCAGCCGTGGCGGCCGGTTGTAGGCGACGCCGCCCTCGGGCCGGGGATCGAGGTGCGCGTCCTGAGGCTCGATCGCCGTCAGCGCGAACACGGAGGACCCGCATGTCAGCACCGCGTGCTCAGGCCAGTCGGCCGGGCCGGCCAGCGGGCGGCCGTCGAGCTCGGGCGGCTGCCACGACCCGGGATCAGCCGCCGCGGCCTCCCGCTCCGCCACCCGCGCGGTCATCTCGGCGACCTCGTCGGCCCACCGGCCCTTGAGCTTGGGCCGGGGAGCCTGGCCGGGGGCGGTGCGACGGATCGGCTCGGCCGTGATCGCGCCGGGCGTGACGCGCAGGACGACGGCCTCGGGCGCGAGCGCCGGGTCGGCCACGGCGAGCGCGCACATGGGATCGGAGCCGATGACGTGGACGCCCAGGCCCAGCCGGTGCACGGCACCGGCGGCCGGTCCGCCCACCACGCGGACCTCGGCCACCCCGCCGGGCTCCTCGATGATCGTCAGCAGCGCCAGGCGCGGTTCGAGCGTCACCTTGTCGCCGTCGCGCAGCACGGCCCTGGCGGGAGCCCGGGGGTCCAGGGCACGCCCGTTGCGCCACAGCGTGCCGCCGGGCTCGGCCGGATGCCCCGGCCCCCATGACGGGCGGGACGCTTCCTGAGGCTCCGCGCCGGGGATGCCGTACGGGGCTCGCGAGCGGGGCAGACGGACGACCTGGGCGAGCGGTTGCCGCCCGTCGAGCGCCTCGCTCACCGCGCCGACAGTGGCCCCGTCGTCGCCTTCCAGAACGATGTCACGGTCGCCCCGTTCGCCGAGCACGGTGAGCATGATCCGCATGTGCCGTCTCCTCGGTCGGATCTCGGCGCCAAGGTAGCGCCCGCAACGAGATTAGGCTTCCGGGTTGACGCCAATGGCATGGAAGCGGCCGGCTGTGGATAACGCCTGGTTCGGAAAATGGCCTGTGGACGACACGCCGGATTTTCGGTTCTGAGGGATTCGGGGTCTGTCCTATTGGGGGTTTTCGGGCAGTTGTCGGGCTTGCCGGATGATGCGTCTTTTTCGCCGGGGCCATGCCCGTGTGCGCCGCTCGATCATGCCACGAGCGGTGGCCGAGAGGCGATCCACCGAGCAGCCGCCCGCACCGGTGACAGGCCGCCCACCACCCGGACCGCTGAAAAGTGACATA
Organism: Nonomuraea sp. NPDC005501; assembly: GCF_040605905.1. Classification (NCBI taxonomy): domain Bacteria; kingdom Bacillati; phylum Actinomycetota; class Actinomycetes; order Streptosporangiales; family Streptosporangiaceae; genus Nonomuraea; species Nonomuraea sp. NPDC005501. The sequence continues at coordinate 68,299 of NZ_JBEXDT010000024.1, forward strand.
AAGGCTCGTGCGTAACGGCACCCATGTGACAGTCGTGGCACATAGCTCCAAAAAGGCAATGCCGTCAACTCGGTAGAAACAATGAGTATCGAATACGTCGAGTTGACAGCTTCCCACCTGCGAAACGAGCATGGTTCCTCGCATTCCCGCCCCACCCCGAGGCCGGGCTGCACATAATGGCGTGAATTCCACAATTCCACTTAATGGGAGCCCCCCACCCATGAGGACCAGCGAAAAGCCCGCCGTCAACACGGCGGGGTTGTCCGGCCCGGCCTCGCGCAAGCTGCCCGTCCCTCCACGCGAGCGGAAGCCTGCGCTGGCCGCCCTCGCGGTGCTCCTGATCCTGGGCGGGGCGCTCGCGACGACGCTGCTCGTCATGCGCAGCGGCGACCGGATCTCCGCCATCCGCGTCACCCAGCAGATCGGCGCGGGCCAGCAGTTCACGGCGGAGGCGCTCGAAGAGGTGCAGATCGCCGACAGCGGCCTCGACTACGTGAGCTGGTCACAGCGGCAGCAGGTCCTCGACAGCTTCGCCGCGGTGACGATCCTGCCCGGCACGCTGCTCACCAACAGCATGGGCGTCAGGGCCAGCTCGGAGCTGGTCCCGGGCAAGGCCAAGGTGGGTCTCGCGCTCAAGTCCGGCCAGGCGCCGGCCGGGCTGCAGAAGGGCGACCGGGTGCAGGTCGTCCACGTCCCGGCCCGGACCAGCCAGACGGAGAGCCAGGTGCTCGCCGAGAAGGCGCTCGTCTTCAGCGTCGGCGCCCCCGGCAGGACCGGCGGAACCGGTTTGATCACCGTCATCGTCGACGCCACGGCCTCGCCGGAGATCCTCCGTTACGCCTCCAGCGGCGAGATCGCGGTGGCCGAGCTGCCGGGAGCGCGCTGACGTGGCGCTCATCGTGCTGGCCGCCGACAAGGGCGCGCCCGGAGTCACCACCGCCTCGACGGCCCTGGCCGCCGTCTGGCCCAGGCCCGTACTGCTGGCCGAGTGCGACCCGGCGGGCGGCGACATCGCCTACCGGCTCCCCGCGTCCGACGGCGGCGTGCTCAACCCCGGCAAGGGCCTGCTCACCCTCGCCGCCGGCGCGCGGCGCGGCCTGGAGCCCGCGCAGATCCACCAGCACACCCAGAAGATCGTCGGCGGCCTGGACGTCCTGGCCGGGCTCACCCACGGCGAGCAGGCCGCCGGCCTCACCTGGCTCTGGGGACCGCTGGGCCGGGCGCTGGCCGCCATACCCGAGGCCGACGTGATCGCCGACTGCGGCCGCCTGGGAGCCCATCCCCAGCTCGGGGACCTGCTCGCCGAGGCGGAGACCGTGCTGCTGCTCACCAGGGCCACCCTCGACCACGTCGCCCACCTGCGCGAACGCCTGACCGTCACCAAGGCCCACGGCGTGGTCGTGATCGCCGACCCGCGCAACTACCGATCCTCGATCGAGGACGTGCGCCGCATCGTCGGCCCGAGCGTGGCGTTCGTGCACGGCCTCGCCCACGACCCCAAGGGCGCCGAGCTGCTGCGCGGCCAGTGGGGCGGCCGCCTCGACCGCTCCCTGCTCATCCGTACGGCACGCGACCTCGCGGGACGGCTGGTGAGCCGGCCGTGATCGACCACACCCTCGTCAAGCGGTTCCGCCAGGACGTCGGCGACCGGCTGGCCCACCAGCGCAGGCTCGACCAGGCCAACGGCCTGACCCCGATGACCGGCGAGGACGAGCGCCAGTTCGCCCGCGCCCTCATCTCCCAGGTGCTGGAGGAGCACGCCCGCAGCGAGATCGGCCTCGGCCGCACCCCGCCCACCGTCGAGGAGGAGGAGGCCCTGGCGGCGGGCATCCACGCCGCGCTGTTCGGCGTCGGCCGCCTCCAGCCGCTGCTCGACGACCCCGACGTCGAGAACATCGACATCAACGGCTGCGACCGCGTCTTCGTCAGCTACGCCGACGGCCAGGAGCTCATGCAGGAGCCGGTCGCCGAGTCCGACGACGAGCTGATCGAGCTGATCCAGATCCTGGCCGCCTACTCCGGCCTGTCGAGCAGGCCGTTCGACACCGCGAACCCCCAACTCGACCTGCGCCTGCCCGACGGCTCCCGGTTGAGCGCGGTCATGGACGTCACACTCAGGCCGGCCGTGTCGATCCGCCGCGCCCGCCTGGGCAAGGTGTTCCTCAGCGACCTGGTCGGCAACGGCACCATCAGCCCGGAGATCGGCAGGTTCCTCACGGCCGCCGTCACCGCCCGCAAGAACATCATGATCGCCGGCTCCACCAACGCCGGCAAGACGACCCTGCTGCGCGCCCTGGCCAACGAGATCCCGCCCACGGAGCGCCTGATCACCGTCGAGCGCGCCCTGGAGCTCGGCCTCGACCAGTTCCCCGAGCTGCACCCCAACGTGGTGGCCTTCGAGCAGCGCCTGCCCAACTCCGAGGGCCAGGGCGAGATCACCATGGCCGAGCTCGTCCGCCGCTCCCTGCGCATGAACCCCAGCCGCGTGATCGTCGGCGAGGTCCTCGGCGACGAGATCGTCACCATGCTCAACGCGATGACCCAGGGCAACGACGGCTCCCTGTCCACCATCCACGCCAACTCCAGCATGGAGGTGTTCAACCGCATCGCCACCTACGCCCTCCAGGCCGGGGAGCGCCTGCCCATCGACGCCACCCACATGCTCATCGCCGGAGCCATCGACTTCGTGGTGTTCGTGGAGAAACGCAACGACTACCAGCGGGGCGGCACCCTGCGCCGCTACGTCTCCAGCATCCGCGAGGTCAACGGCTGCGACGGGCGCGTGCTGTCCAGCGAGGTGTTCGTGCCCGGTCCGGACGGCGCCGCCCTGCCGCACGCCCCCGTCTCCTGCCTGCAGGAGCTCATCGCCCACGGCTACACCCCGGGGGTGTGGTGATGACCGGCCTCGACCCGCTCGCCCTGCTCCCGGGCGCCGCCGCCGGCGGCGGCCTCTACCTGCTCTTCCTCTCCCTGTACGGCATGCGCCCCCGCCCGGCCCGGCCGAAGCGCGAGCTCGTCAGGATGTTGACCACCCGCACCGCGATCGCCGCCGTGGCCGCGGCCGTCGTGCTCGCGGTGACCCGCTGGCCGGTGTTCGCCGCGGGCGCGGTGCTGCTGGTGTTCTCCTGGCGCGGCCTGTCCGGCGGCGCCGCCGAGGAGCGCGCCGCGATGCATCGCCTCGAAGGGCTGGCCGCCTGGACCGAGTCGCTGCGCGACACCATCGCCGGCGCGGCCGGTCTCGAACAGGCCATCCCGGCCTCCATCAGGGCCGCGGCGCCCACGCTCAGACCGCACCTGCGTGCCCTCATCGACCGCCTGCACACCAGGATGGCCCTGCCGGAGGCGCTCGCCCTCTTCGCCGACGAGCTCGACGACCCCTCCGCCGACCTGGTCGTGGCGGCGCTCATCCTCAACTCCCGGCTGCGCGGCCCCGGCCTGCGCGACGTGCTGGGCGCCCTGGCCGTGTCGGCCCGCGAGGAGCTCGACATGCGCCGACGCGTGGAGGCCGAACGCCGATCCACCCGCCGCAGCGTGCAGATCGTGGTGATCACCGCGCTGGTGTTCGCGGGGCTGCTGGTCGTCTTCAACCCGTCGTACGTCAGCGAGTACGGCAGCCTGCTCGGCCAGGCGGTGCTGGTGGTCGTGGCCGGGCTGTTCGGCGCCGGCTTCGCCTGGATGCGGCGGCTGGCGCGTTTCGACAAACCCACGCGACTGCTCGTCGGAGGTGGCCATGGCTGACGGCCTGACCACGACGGTCCAGGCGCCCGGCGTCCGGGGAGGCGGCCGTGGTTGAGGGGGTGCTCGCGGGCGGCGTGCTCGGCCTCGGGCTGTTCCTGCTGGTACGGGCGCTGTTCCCGGCCCGGCCCGGCCTGGTGGCGCGGCTGCTCGCGATCGAGGCCGTGCGGGAGGACGCGGGCGCGCCGCGCATCCAGCTCGTGACGGCGGAGGAGGAGGTCAGCGCCTTCCGGCGCGGTCTCGGCGTCCGGCTCGCACAGGTGTACGGCGCGCGCGGCTGGGAGGTCCGCTCCACCAAGGCCGACCTGGCGCTGGTGGGGCGGTCGTTCGAGGGCTACCTGGCCACCAAGGCGTTGCTCGCCGCGGCGGGGCTGCTCGCGTTCCCCGTACTGCTCGCGTGGTTGTTCCTCATGGGCTGGGGCGCGTCGCTGACGATCCCGTTCTGGGCGGCTCTGGCGATGGCTGCGGTGTTCTTCTTCCTGCCCGACCTCCAGGTCAAGCGGGACGCGGCGGCCAAACGGCGCGACTTCCGGCACGTCGTGGGCGCGTTCCTCGACCTCGTCTCGATGAACCTCGCGGGCGGGCGCGGCGTGCCCGAGGCGCTCATGATGGCGGTCAGCATCAGCGGCGACCAGCCCAACTGGGCCATGTCACGCATCCGCGACGCGCTGAGCGGCGCCCGGATCGTCGGCATCACCCCGTGGCAGGCGCTCGGCCAGCTCGGCGAGGAGATCAACGTCGACGAGTTGCGCGACCTGTCCGCCGCGCTGGGACTCGTCGCCGACGACGGGGCCAAGGTACGCGCCTCGCTGACGGCCCGGGCCGCCACGCTGCGCCGCCGCGAACTGGCCGAGATCGAGGGCCGGGCGGGCGAGCGCTCCCAGTCGATGCTCGTGGCGCAGCTCCTGCTCTGCGCCGGGTTCGTGATCTTTCTCAGTTTTCCGGCCGCTATGAAGATGTTGGGGTCCTGATGAACCATCCCTGGATCGTCTACCTGCGCGCGTACCTCGGCGTGCGCATCCACCGCGCCCGCACCGCGCCCAGCCGCGGCGCCTCGGCCGTCGAATGGGTGATCATCACCGCGATCATCGTCGGCGTCGCGCTCGGCCTGGCCACGCTCATCAAGACGCTCGTGGAGCAGAAGCAGAACGACATCCAGACCAGCTTCGGCGGCGGGGACAGCGGCAACCAATGATCGCCGCCTCCCCCCGGCTCCTCCCTCGCCCGCGTTCCCGGGAACGACCCCGGGGTGAGCGTGGCGCCACCGTGATCGAGCTGGCGCTGCTGATGCCGGTCGTGCTCGCCGTCGTCCTGCTCATCGTGCAGGTGGCGCTCTGGTTCCACGGCCGGCAGGTGGCAGAGGCGGCGGCTCGCGAGGGCGCCCGGGTGGCGCGCTCGGCGCCGTTCGACTCGGGCGGCTGGGAGACGGCGGCCACGGCGAAGGCCACGGACGTGGTGCGCGCCATCGGGCCCCGCCTGCTGGCCGGCGCCACGGCCAAGACCTCCGAACGCGAACCCGACCAGCGGTGGGTCACCGTGACGGGCAGCGCCGTACAGGTCATACCGCTGCTGCCGCAGCTCACGTTCACGATCACCGCCACGTCGGGCGGTCCGGTGGAGTGCTTCCGGCCCGACAACGGGGGCGACGACTGCCAATGACCACGAACCGGGTGAGCGCGCACAGGCGCGGAAGGCGTGGGCGGGGAGAGCGTGGGTCCATGGCGATGGAGACCGTCATGCTCGCGCCGGTCTTCCTGCTTTTCCTCATGTTCCTGGCCGGGGCGGGGCGGGTGGTGGAGGCGCAGGGCGAGGTCGACGGCGCCGCCCGCGACGCGGCCCGCGCCGCCTCCGTCCAGCGCGATCTCGACGCGGCGGGACAGGCGGCCGAGCAGGCCACCACCGCCGCGCTCCAGGGCAGCTGCGGGAAGCCGTCGGTCTCCCTCGACAAGTCTGATTTCCGGGCTGGGGGACAGGCCACGGCCGAGGTCACGTGCGAGCTCGACCTCGGATTCCTCGGCTTCGGAGCGACCCACGACATGACGGGGACCGCGGTGGTCCCGCTGGAGCAGCTCAGGAGAGTGGAGTGAGCGCGCGTCACCCCGGCCCGGGGCCGCGCGTCCGCCCGTGGCCGCAGGGGATGACACGGCGCCGGGAACGCGGGTCCATGTCGGTGTTCACCGTGCTGTTCTCCGTGGTGGTGTTCATGCTGGCGGGGCTGCTGGTCGACGGCGGCGCGGCCATCAACGCGCGGCTCCGGGCCGCCGACATCGCCGAGCAGGCCGCCCGCGCCGGCGCTGACAAGATCGACATCGACCATCTGCGCGAGACCGGCGAGACCAGGCTGCTCGACCAGGGTGAGGTCTGCGCCCGCGCCCAGGAGCTGATCACCGCGCAGGGGGGCGACGGGGTGGGCGCCGCCTCCTGTGAGGTGGGCGGGGACCAGGCCGTGGTGACGGTCGGCGTCAACGTCGCCTGGCAGGCGTTCTTCCTCGGCGCGCTCGGGTTCCAGGGCGGCGAGATGCGAGGGGAGGCGTCGGCCGGCCCAGAGGCGAGATGAGCCAGACCGATTCCCGTCAGTCGATGGATGTGGGGGCGATGAGCACCCACGCTTGATGTGAGAAAGGAGAGGCGATGCCGACGCCAGAGCCACCGCCAAGGCGCGAGCCCTCCGGCGACCGGCCACGCCTCCCCGGCCGGCCGGTCCCCCCGGTCCCGCCTGGTTCGCCGGTCCCACCTGGTTCGCCCGTTCCACCTGGTTCGTCGGTTTCGCCTGCGAGTGGCCGGCCGGCGGCCGGGCCGTGGCAGGCTCCCCGGCCGTCCGTGTTCTCGGGTGACTGGCGTGCCGGGAGCCAGGGCGACGCACGATCCGGAAAGGACCGTTCCGAACAGGAGCTCTCAGGGGGTGATCGGTCCGGCGCGGACGCGGGCGGGCCGGGGCCGAAGGAACCGGCTGCGCGGCAGGACCGAGGGGCCGGCGACGACGGGGTGCCGCGGCGGCCCGGGGCGCAGCCGGCGACCGAGGAGGAACGGCTGCCGCGGTACGGGCGCGAGCGGGGCCGCGGATCCGCGCGGGAACCGATGCGGGAGTCCGCGCAGGAGCGGGTCCGGGGGGCGTGGCAGAGTCGCGGGCGCGAACGGTCCGACGAACGCCGGGGCCGTGAATCCAGGCGCGACGGCGCTCGCGGAGGCGCGTGGGAGTCCGGGCGTGACGCTGGGCAGGGACGGGATGCTGGGCAGGGACGGGATGCTGGGCAGGGACGGGATGCTGGGCAGGGACGGGATGCTGGGCAGGGACGGGATGCTGGGCA